>JBILOD010000021.1:0-16707 GCA_044374645.1 Pseudobdellovibrionaceae bacterium
GGTGATAATTGATCCTTCTGAAAAGTCCCCAGCCATTGGGTGTTCCTAATAGGGCAAATTTATCTCCTCTAATTGAACCACTCCTTCGCCCCTCGGGATTGTTTTTTCGGTGTTTTAAAGTAAATATGTCACCGCATATGACTTTATCTATGCTTTAAACAATTCACCACAGGGGGAAAAATGAAACGTTTATTAATCTTGGCCGCAATGACTTATGGTCAAATTTCAATGGCCCATTATGAGTGCAAAGGTATCTGCAAATACACATTCAACGGGGACCTGAAATCAATGGTGATTTCAGGGAGCGGAGATTCCCACTCCCAGGCCTACAGCATCATGAGAGATTCATGTTTGGGGTACTGTGATTCGGGGAGCGTAAAAGAATGTTCGGTCGTAAACTATTCGTGCTCGACACCAGGCCACCTAGGGAACATTGGCGTGTTATCCGAGATTTTGGACATCTATAAAACTGAGGTGTCGCGCACCAATTCTCGATAGTTTAACAAAAACAAACTATACCTGATCCTCGCGACCTTCTACAAATTGGGTGACAGCTTCTAAGGCCCTATGCTACATGTCCTCTCCAATTGAGGGTATTAGACGTGGCCGAAGGTTTTCACATCCAATGTTTGAAAAGAGAATTTCAAAGGATTCACCGGCGGAATCCAAACTACACTTCCTCTGCTTTTGCGAGGGACGTAGGGTTATCGCGAGGGTCATTATCGGAAATACTTGCTGGCAAAAGAAATATTTCCTATAGAACTTGTCAAAAAATATTTTTTTGTTTTAATTGGCCTCAGGATAAAAGAAAGGAATTCATTTATCATGCGGCCAAGGCGGCCGTGACGTCAGGCACTCAACGAGTCCACCCTGAATTCAAGAGAATATTGACGGATAGAGAACGCCCTCTTTTCGATGCTCAAAAGATTCAGCAAGAGACATTTGTCATTGTTTCGGAATGGTATCATATGGCTATATTGGAGATAACTTTTACCGACAATATCACATTCAAGGACTCCGAAAAGATTGCAGCGAGATTGGGGCTCAAGCCTGAAATCGTTGAAGATGCACTAACAAGGCTTATTACTTTGGGTTTTTTGATTGAAAAAGAAGGTTTCCTTAAAAAGTCCCATAAGAGTTTGACCTTAGCCAACCCAACAGTCACCTCAGAAGCTTTGATTAAACATCAAGAGCAGATATTGGAAAAAGCGATTGAAAAGTTAAAAACTTCCCACATTGAGCAGCGAAACAACACCGGCATGGTTATGGCCATTGATCCCCGAAATATTCCTAAGGTTAAAAAAGAGATTAGATTATTTATGCACAGGATCTGTGAACTCTTGGAAAATGGCAATCAGAAGGAAGTTTACCAACTGAACGTCAATCTATTTTCCTTAGAGGAGAAAACAATATGAACGTTTTGATTTTCCTTTTTCTAGTCTTGGCTGGGTCGCTTTCCCCTGCCGGAACAGAAACCCACGGTGGTGATGCCAGACGATTTCGAGCTCAACTGGCGAAAATTCAGATCATGCAAGGAATGAAGGACTTTTTGGCCATAATGTCTGATCCTGGAATTAGAGCCTTGTGCGATAGAAGTCCCAATCTTGATTTTTCACGGCTTGTGGAACGTGCACCAGAAATACTTTGGGCCATTCCGAGAAGTAAGGCAGTGTGGGACGTTGGACCTGAACAAAATGATTGTCTTACGATTGAAACAAACTTTGAAGGGCAAGCCCTCTTGTTTTCCTATTATCAGTGTCCACTTCCGACACCAAATAACTATTATTTAGACAAAATTTTTAGCGCTCTCCAGGACCTTCGAAATCCACAAACTTCCGGTCTTCAGAAAGGTTCCAAGATTTCCACTTCAACCCTTCTGGCGGCATTAGAACTTAACGAGGGCTGTCGGACGTTGCTCGGACGCCCGCCCATCATGCCGATGACCAAAGAAATAAAGACCGAGATCTTCACCAGCGAGAGAGCGGCTGCTTTGGCTTTGGAACGAAGTCGATTACTTGCGGTTAGACTTCTGGAGAATTTGAACGCTAACACTATAGACACAATGCCAGAAGTCATCCGTGACTTTATTCTTCGAAATCATTCAGCCATCCTGGATGATATTCGCAATACCCCTTACTTCATCACTCCAATGATGCAGACCACTTGTGCCACCACCAGGCTGTCTCAGGGTGAACCGATCTATTTTTCACCAGAGCATTGCATTGACTTTCAGACCGAACTCGATGTTGCCTGGCTCATTCTCCACGAAACGGCACACCATTTTGGTATCGAGGCGGAGAATTTTGCAGACTTTTTTGCCATTGGCGTTATTCGAGCCAGCCTTCTTTGACTGAACCGAATCACATTCCGTACTTTGGTCAAAATCTTCCTCCAAAACGAAAACAATTACTATTGACTAACGCCTAAATAAAAGCGTATTGGATGCAGAATTTTTCGTACGAAAAATGAGGACCGGAGAAAAACCCCCGGAGGCCTAGCTAAAGCTAGGTCGAGGAGGTTATTCGAGGACCTCATTTTACAGCCGAAAAGAGCAAGTGCAATGCGCTTTTATTTAGGCGTTAGTCAATAGCACCAGCACTCATCCTATGGCTCCAAGTGCGGAGTCCTAAGGACTTTCAATAAACAGGGCCGTAGATTCACCGAGACTCCAACGTTTCTCTTCCAATTTTGAATCTCGCGCAAAAACACTCTTTAAGCGAATTTGGTTTAATAGACCGCGCCTCTGTAGCTTTGGTAAATCCAGCTCAATGGTGACAAGAGACTCCACCTCCGAAAGGCTCTTGGTCATTGTGCGAACACCTGTGTTCGGAGGAGGATTTAAAAGATTCCACAATACTTCTTCCCGTTTGGTGGCATTGTGAGCCACTGATCCAAGCAGTTCGGCGCTCAAAAAAAGCTCCGTTAATGGAGAACGGTGGGCAATTTTGAATGAGAAGATTGGCTGATCGTTGGGACTATAGAAGTTGACGGGGATGGGCATGTCCATCACTCGCCCACCCTCTAAGTGAAGATCACTTATGGCATTTAATTCGGACTTCACCTTGCGGTCTCTGTCGGTGTGGGTGAAAGTGATCTTATCAAGGGGTCGCGCTGTGATGATGTGTCCATTTTTATCGGTCCATCGAACGCGCTCGAAGACGTAAGTTCTTGAAGGCAGGTGATCCGCCAAGTGCAGGACTCCCGTTACAAGCACGGAATTGGAGACCTCTGAGTCTGAAAAGGAAGCCTTAATGGAAATCGGCAAGGAGGCCTGCGAATGGCTCAATGGCACTAAATCCGGTGACGCCAAATCAATGGTGAGGGGTTCAAGATCTTTGATGTATCGTCGGTCAAAACCAGAGAGCTTGAGTTGAATGACCCATTGGGTCTCTGACCGGTCCTTTACAATGTGTGAACCAGCCTCTTCCACAACGAAGGGCGCCTGAATGGCAGCTTGGTGTGGCGTCGAATGAGTTCTTTTAAATTCACCCAAATTCCAGGAAATAAGTTCGACACCATATTGTCCATCCGTAAAGTTCTTGCGAATTGTCCATTGGCCTCCGTCATTTTTAATCGTATGTATAAACACTCTAAGTTTACCATTGGTAGGCGCAAGAGATTGCGAGGGCATCGAGTAAACTCCACTCACGTCAACATCAAACACACCAAGACCAACTCCCTTTGATGATTCCTTCCAATGGGACAAATGGAGGTTATGCAATTCGTAAAACAAAAGATTTGGCTTCTGTGATTGGTAGCGCCAAGGTATGACTTGCAAAATCATTGGAGTTGGATCAAGGAGTTCGTCACCAACCTCAATGAACACTCGACTACCTACCTTGCGCACCACCGGAGGCTGTGCCAAACTCTTCATAAATGATTCGTTCTGATACCACACACCTTCACCGACTCTCACTGTCGGCAATTTCACTTCATGCACCCTAAACGGACTCTCGCCGAACTCCCGACTCGAGAACAAGGGACGAATGAACTCCAAGAGCGCCTGCGCATAGATGTCCGGCAATCTTAGTTCTTCATCCTTAACTCCCAACTGATGGACTAATTCATGAAGCAAGATCCTGAAAACCTCGTGAAAACTGAGAGTCTCTGCCACATCACTGTTGATGTAAATGGGTTCTCCGTAGTGGGGACCTGTCTTCGCCAATCGGTGAACTTCAGGCCCTCCAAGATCGAAAAAGCCAGGATTCGCATTTTCAGAGATGAGCACTATTGGGGGTGGACTGTTCGATTGACGTTTTTCATCAAGGCGTTTTGAAACAAAACGTAAAAGTTCATTGAGATTCGAGAAGGTAACATCCGTCTCCAAGTTCAACGATTGCACAGGTGATTTCATGTCTCTGCCAAAATTAAACTCCTGAGTCATCAACCGAATGAATTGAAAGACAGTTCCCAAAGCCGCATTGAAATAGCGTTCGGGCAACGACACTCCATTGATTCGAAACACTGGGTCCAGCAACTCAAGTCCTTTAAAACCCAATTTCTGCAAGTGCTCCCGAAATTCGGGAACCTCAAGTTTCTCAAACAAATGATTTCCAAAGGTCTTTGGTGAAGAATTATAAATTCCATTGGCCCAAACAATTTTCTCACTTTGAAAACGAAAGCCCTCTGATACATGAGGCGCGGCCACGGGATTGATGTCTGCGACCTCAGGATTCCGTACAAAGTCTGCCAAACTCTTTCCGGACGGCAAGAACAAGCCACCAAAATCGAAGGGAATGGTAAAAGCGGCTAAGTCTTCGAGCACATCTGAATCATAAAGTTTCTCGATGAAGACAAAGTCTTTGTTGGAAAATTGATTCCATACTTGATCTAGAGGTGAAAGATTTCGAACTTCACCTCCATCAACAAAGGAATTTCCCTCATATTGCATCAGTGGATTCCGCACCCAAAAGCTATAATACCGACTGTTAATCTGGTGATTGAGCCGCAACAACTGCTCGACAAACGCCAATTGTTTTTCATAACTCAGACTACGAAACGGCGTTCGCAGAGCCACCTTGCATGACCCTTGAGCCATCGCTTGATGCAAGTAAAATGGCGAGCCTAACAGGAACAATACGAAAAGTGCTAATACGCCAAAAGGTTTGACAGACCCCCACACACAACTCGCTTCAGAGTCTGAATTGATTCGTTCTCGCTGAAGTTGGTGTGAGCAATATTCCATTACAGTTATGAATTGCATAACTCATGCCGATAACTTAATCAGCATCTGCTCGAAATGCAGACATTCCATCGGAGAAAAACACTGTTATAAATTTCTTGCAGCCAATCTCAATTTGATACATTTGGTTTCTTGAACTAGGACTGAAGACGGTGTCAACGATCCTTCCAAGGACCAGCTTAATCAGCACTCAGATATCATTGCCGGCTCTTATGACACTAAGTGAGTCTAGTATCCATAGCACTGGCCTAGGATTCATTGCTAAATTCCGTTAAACTAAAGCTCGGGAGAGTGAATGAGTAATTACCAATACAATCGAGCGAAGGCCACAGTGTTTGTGTCCGTCCAAGCGATAGCACTCATCGCTCTCAGCGGGTGCTTTGGTTCGGCACCCACTCGTCCAACGGAATCCTTTCCCATCTATCAGGAAAGAATTGTAACAAGACCGAAAACTCCGATTTCTGAAACTTCGGCTGATCCCTCCGCTTCAAACAACGAAGCCCAAAAACCTGAACCACAAAAAACAAGTGAAACAACTGACTACATTTGCCAGGATCGGCGAACCCAAAGTAGTTATTCAGAAGACCTCAGTGCGGATTGTGTCCGGCGCCAAACGATGATGGCCTATAAAATATTTGGATTCAACATGGACCCAGAGATTCCTTACTGTATTCTACGACAAGAAAGTTCTGATCCAACAGCCATAGGTGGCCCCTATGTACTTTCCTTTAATCGCTTTGCCGGGTACCCTAAAAAAGGAAGAGTATACCGCGGGATTGGAATTGCTGGATTCACGTTCGATACTTGGTCTGACTTTGGAACTCTCATTTCAAATAGCTCTAGTAGGTATGAAAAACTCCAAAACTGTCTCAACGAACTCTCTGCTGGCACTAATCAACCTAGATTCTACAATAAAGTCTTCATTAATAAGATTGAAACCAAGGATGCCGAACTATTGGTCAATGATGCAAAAACACATCCGCCCACGGACGAACTAAATCCATTTTATAGAGATCAAGCTATTTGCATGAGCGCTATGAAACTGTCGACCGCCAAACCCTTCCACTCGTCGAAAAAGCCGGTTTACGCCTTCAAAGGTAAGGGCAAAAATCGCCGCAAGGTGCTGCTCACCGACATCGAACTACAATCCCGATTCTACGGAGGTCAATACAACGGTGGGGGCGATCCGGGATATGGATCGAAAATCGGAAATTGCGTCAGTGAGTTCCGTGACTATGACAATACCAAAAATGTAAGCCCTGAACAGGTCTACCTTCGTCCTAAAAGTGAAAGTGATTTTGGGCGAGAGCCCGCTACCGCTGCCAGCGAGAAATCGGACGAGGGCTCATTGTAGCCCTATGAATTGGGCTACAAACTATTCTTGTTTTTGATAAATCTGAAAACGATAAATCCCCGTACCATCGACACTTTGAGCCCATTCGTTTTTTTCAACAAGTTCCCGCCATCCTTTGGTATTCATGGCCGTCGGTTCCCTCAAGAAGGCTCGAATCACCATCAGACTTCCCTTGGGCGTCGCCGCATTCATATTTTGCAGCAAGGCATTCGCCGGCCCTTCAGGGAGGTACGAGATCGTGTCGGAAAGCGACACAAAATTGTAGGAGTTCTGCGCGAGGGGATCTAACATACTCTGCTGAAGATAGCGGACTTCGGTCGTTGAAGCTTTCACCGATTCAAAGACCTCTCGCTGAGCTTCCAACGGTAAGCCCTCCTCAAACTTAATACGCCCAAGAAATAAGGTCTGAATGAAATAGTTTTTACGGACCAACTGAGTTGTAAACAGACGATCAAACTCATCGCGCACAAATTGCGACACGGACTTTTGTTCGGTCTTACGGTCGGATTTTCCGGAAAAATGTCCCTTATATAAGAAACGATCGAAAACAAACTCACTAGCAACAATTTTAAGAAAGGTATTCCAGCGGCGGCGTGGCCAAACCGTTCGATAAAGCTGCTGTTGCTCTTCGAGCGTTTGCGCCATAAACACTGGCTCAAAATCACATTGTAAAATATTGCGAAACAAAAAACCGATTTTTTGAAAGTGTCCTTCCCATTTACCGAGGAGAATAAAGCCGCGAGAGCTCCATGCGTCTTGGCGCTCGAGCCAATATTGGCGCGTCTCATTCCCCAGACCTTGGATTTTGGTGAAGAGCTGTCCACGGCTCACCACCAAAGTTGGGTCACCAGGAATGGCTCCACGGTACCCCATAAAGAAAAGCCACTCTTCATAGGTCATCGAGCGCGCTGCTTGAATGCGTAGTTCAGCCAAAAATAATTGCGGTTCAGAGAGATCAACGAGATCCAGAAACTTTGGCTGTCGAGCGAGCAACGGCATACACCGAGCGCCTGAACCCGCCACTGAAAGCACGCGCTCTACGTTTCTATCAAGTAATGTGTACTCAATCCAGGTGTCTTCGTTGGCCAAACTGTAATTAAGTCCATCAAAATATCCATGTTTCATAAAATCCTCTGCTTTCTTAACTCACTCTTTCAAAAATCAGAACCTACACTTTTTCTATTTAGATAATACATCGATATCCATCTGCCACCGCAGACCAAACACCGAACTCCCCACTCGATCATGATAAGCACCATAAATCGAGTCGAAGCTTCCGTCGTAGTTCTGCCAAAAAGATTGTATCATCCACAGTCCACTCGGTTTATAGGTGTACCCAACATGCAAAAACTGCCCTAACAGGGGATCGTAGAGACTCCCTTGCAAACTCCATTCGTGCCGATCTCCGATCCAACTCAAATTGCCATAATACAAGTTAGTGACACGCTCGTTCCAATCGTCATAAGCCAAAGTCACTTGCGGGGTCAGCATCCAACGATCAATGAACACATCCGTGCCAGCACTCAAGAAGTCAACTTCAAGGGGTTGAAAAGGACGTTCATCGGCATTTTGCCACAGGCGCTGACCCGCTTCTAATTTGGGAACGAAAGACTCAAAAGCATAACTCCAACCCACACCATAAACATAACTCTGTTCCAACTGCGCCACCACGCCAGTAAACTGGTGGCCGCCACCATCGAACTTTCCGCGAATCCCTCCTTCGACGGAGCTTCTCACTGTGGGTTCCTTTTCAGGAAATGGCTCAGGATAGGTGGTTTCGGCCCCTTGCCAAAGCGAATACACATCAAGACTCGCATTGCGGCCTGCATAGGACCACAACAACCCTGTCGAATGGGTTAGCTGTTCGGATAAGGGGTCGATGAAGGCGCGATTGAACCGATGACCTGTAAACACATCCAAGGATGGCGTGGCCCACATCTCACTCCAGCGTACAGCCTGCCGACCCAATTTAAAAAAATGATCACCCCAGTGGAATTCAAGGTAGGCTTCCTGTAAGTAGCCCCGCGGTGGAGTTCGCATCTCTTCAGCATGAGCCGAATTAAAATTTTGTTCAGCGAAGGCCTCAACAAAGAGGCGGGTGAACTCCCCGTCAAAGTTCAATGTATTTTTGATGAGTAGATTTTGATAACTGGTTCTCTCTGAATGAATAGACTCCAATCTTGGCGTCAAATTCCATTGCGCCAGTACAACTGAACTCATCAGAAGCTGCCATCCTATCAAAAACCATTTCATTCACACCACTCCTAAGACCTTAACCTTTGCCTCAGCACTGCGAACCCTTAACGTAAAGTCTCCATATTCCGCACACTGAAGAAAGAGTCTTCAAACTTTTTCTTCTTCATATCTTTGATGATAATCAGGCTGGTTTTCCCGCTCGTATCTTCAATTTTCAAAACAGAAGGACGTAAGGCTCCTTCCATTGTTTTATAACCTTCGAACGCGGCTTTTTTTAAAATCGTTGTGCCATTCGAACCTAAGTATTCGGCTCGTAGGGGTCGACGGTTCGACTTCTCTAACCACAGGCGAATGGCCGCATAGGTGAGATTGTCCTTGCGGGCCTTCAGAAACAACTGCACTTCTTTGCCTTCCGATGACTCTATTTTCACATCGTAATCACCAAACCAGCGAGTTCTCGCAATATCGCCATTCGCCACTTGGCCCGAAAGCTTTTGCGCGAGTGACAATCGCATCGACCGCTTTAAGTTCGGCACATAGGCATTAAAGTCGCGATCCAACATCAGCATATTACGACCTCGATCGCGACTAGGCTCTTTGGTGACAATCAATGTTTGTTCTTTCCCCTTCAAAAACACTTCAAAAACACTATTGTTTCCGTCAGAATCCTTAACTTCAATATTCATCTCGTAGGATTCACCGGGGTTGCGAATATCATCCGCCGCCTTAACCAACATCTCTGCGTCACTCGCCGCATGCGAGAAGGAGGTCATTCCAAGGACCATTGCGATCACTGATACAATCTTCATAATCAAAACTCCTTTATCATTTCCCATTTAAACAGTTTCTCTATTTTCGCTTTCGCAGCGCTAGCTCACGAATCAACTGAATTTCTTTTTCTGTGACAAAGCCGACGTGGCCTTGAATTTCGGCGAGCTCAACACCATGGCGTAGGGCCATCTTGTAAATATCCTTTACTTTCTTCCAATCAATTTCTCGTCCCAAGGTGAAGGACTCATAACGCTCTTCCAACGCCAGCAGGGCCGTCTCGGCCAAGCACGCATAGACGGCATTGCCAGGAAGGCCGAGATCACCAGTGAGATCCACTGGCCCCGGCAACTTGACCTCACCCGACTCAATGATCAAAACATCGGGACGTTTCTGTGCATCCTCAATCGTAAAATCGAGAGGCCGGGAGCAATCGCAAACCACACAACCGGGCTTCAGCTGCATAACATCCACAATTTTGTGATCGAAGGAGCTGGTTGCAGTGACGAGAGCATCCACTTCTTCCGCGCAAAAGTTGGCATCTTGGGCACAGATCACCTCGCACTGGGGGTTCAATAGCTCGATCTCACGAGCTAACTCCATCAATCGGTCCATGCGGGGAGCAATCAGGTAAAGCTTCTTAAAGGCCAATGACAAAAGTTTTGCGGAGACACTGCCAATCGATCCTGTCGCTCCAATCACCATGGCTGAACCTTCAATGAGTTGATTCGGTCCACTGGTCTTAACCAGGCCCATGCGCAGCATCACATCTCGGAGTGCCCAAAGAGTCGCAGAGGCACTTAAACTGTTACCGGTCGTCACTGGGATGGGACTTAACTGGCTGATCGACACCCCCGAATCCCCAACAATTTTTGTGTAGGCACCCAGACCAATAATTTTAGCCCCGCGATTGGCGGCATCATAACAAACCCGTTCGATCATTTTATAAAATTGTTGAGGGTCACTGCCTTTTAAGATTTTTGGTGTAGCAGGGACCGCATACAAAAGACCATTCACTTCACGGCCATTGGCACGGCTGGTGATGTGATTGATCTCGCCATAAACAAAGGGAGGAAGCTTGGCCACGGCCCGATCAAAACCATCGTTCCATTGATCCGGCAACAACCGAATAGCTTTACCCAACACTGGAATATTTTCGAAATCGCGATGGGAGAGCGCATGAATCACAAAGGCGAAATCAGGTTTAGGCTTTTCCTTGCGAAAGTCTCTCCATTTATAAATAGTTTTTGAGACTTTCGATTGCACCGAATCATTTCGAATCATCACATACCGACGCAAGCGCGAGCGCTCTTCGTGCGGTACTTCTAAAAGATCTTCCCAATCCTTCATGTTCATTAGACCTGTTTTTCCGTGAACTAAACAGAGGGCCGCATCCAGCACGGGATAGTTCATGACGGGTCCGACATGAAACCGTTTTGGCAAGAGAGTCATGACTCGACGGGGCCCAAACTGGGAAAGCACTTCTTCTTGACCCGCGTGATGGGACGTCACAATGACTTCTTTATTGCGAATAAAGTCGAGTGAATCACCAAACAGCAACAACAACCCCAAATCGGCCATAATATATTGAGCGGACTTAATCTGCGAAGCGATAAGGGTGCGGCCAAGAGCCTGCATCGGGCTCTTCACCACGGGCATCACAGAACGCAAATCGCGAAGGCTCACGCCCGCAATGGCAATGCCCGCCAGTCGTGCCAATCCTTGGAAAGGATTGATCACCAAAGGCACACCCAAAAGCGAAAAGGCATCTCCCAAAAGAATCTCGGACTTGTATTCTTTACGCAAAAACTCTTCCACCTCGAGATTAAATAAACCTGAAGGGAAAAATACCCCTTTTTGAGGATCAACCTCTCCATTCTGAATGAGTTCCTGGAGCGAAAGTAGATTTAAAATCTCCCTTAGTCCACTGCCGTCACGCAGTGGCACAGGACTAGGCAAGCTCATGATCTCGAGATACTGCGGATGTAAATATGATTTATTGTTGAGCTTCATCCGTGGAGGCAGGTGATTAATGGCAATAGCATCAACATCGACACGCATTTTTTGAATGATGTCTTTCATTGCCGGAATCGAAAAATTCGCACCGACCCGCTGAACTTCGAAATCACAGCCTTCAAGGGTGAATTGAAAACTGTGGTCCCAACTCGGCCGACCAAAACTAACTTCAAGAATTCGATAGGAAGGTTTCATAACCCCTCCAAAATGCTTTTTCATAGTCTTCAAACTCGGGGCACCAATCGGCCGGCAAAACGGCTAAGGTTGACTTTACTTCGTAGCGTGGAAAATTCATAAAGTAGAAAAGTTCCTCTTTAGGAAGGTCCAACGCGCGCGCCATCAGCTCTGCCACTCGGCCTCGCCGGCCAATCTCCACCAATTTCACTCCCCGATTCTTAATCGACAAATTCTTCAATGCTGACTCATACAATTTGCGGTGAGTGAGACCTCTACGTGGAGTTAAGTGCAGCGTCATTGATTTTGACTCCGGCTTCAGAATCCAACGAGCCACTAGATCGATGGCTTTCGCCGCCGCATCAACCGGTACCACGGGTAAGCTTCGCTGGGGATTTCCTGGAACAACCAGTGGAAATGGTAATTTCGATATTAAACTTTTTTTATTTGCCATCGTATGGGCTAAAAAGTACGGACCATCAATGCGTTCAATGCTTCCCTCGATAGAATCACCCACTAGCACACCTAAGCGGAGATTCACCCGTTTTTCAATCGGACCCAGCCAAGATTTCAGGATCCTCTCGCACTGGGATTTGGACTCTGAATAGGCATCTGGAAAAGCCCCATCAAAGAAAGTATCGTTTTCGTTCACATAACTGAGGGGAGAATTGATAACTGCTGCCACCGAAGAGGTCTGGATGAAATTTGGAATACCGAGAGCCTCCACCACTTTCAAAATCGTTGAAGTGGCCAATGTGTTATGTAAACAACACTCTTCCGTCGTCGCACGCAGATCATAGAGACCAGCCATATGCAGGCAAAGTGAATAATGGCGCCGGCCCAAAGCCTCTAAATCAAGGCCCGCATTCCATCGGGTGAGGTCTCCCATGACAAAACCGTCAGGAGGGTTTTCTCGACGAGTGATAACGTCCACCTCGGCCCACTCACAGAGTTGTTTTACGACCCACTTGCCCAAGAAGCCTGTTCCGCCCGTAATGAGTATCCGTGGTTTCACTGCGCCTGCTGGTTTCATCGTATCCCCTATGCCTTAATCACAAAAGGCAACGCCTTTGGTAAACATTTGATATTTAGCTCATTGGCACTCTGAAAAAGGATTTCGCCATCGCCGAAAAAGCAGAGACCTTTTTGTTTTTTTAAGTCGCGAATTCGCACTTCCGGAACTTCAAGGGAACGGATGCGTTTGTCCCAGGAGACATTTCCCTTATGAATTTCAACTAAGGCTTGTAACAACGAAAACCACCCCTTCACGGGAGCCACCAAGATGTTCACTAAACCATCATCATTGGCCGTATAGGGAGCGGGAAAGAAATTCGATCCCAGGCTTGCCTGGTTATTGACAAAGACAAAACCCGACCGAGTTGTAAACGGCTTATCCTTTAGGGGATCAATTTCGATGCTCCACTTTGACCGGTCCCATTCCGCAAAGGCATAAAATAGCATCAGTGAATAAATCGAGGACCCCAAATTTTTAATGGTTTTGTATGATGTGTTCGATAACCAACGAACGAGGGGATGTCGATCGCTTTGTTCACCCATCTGGCGAAGACTTCCTCGCACCGTATTGGCTAAACTGGCCGTGCGGGCAGGAATACCAATCCCTCCGCAAGTGATCATGTATTTCTTTTCGCCGCCACTTTCAATTTCTATCACATCGATTTTTTTAGGAACACCTTCCAAGAGTGCCCTCGCTGCCTGTTGAATTTTCTGATTAATACCCAATTCATAGGCTAAATCATTGGCGGTACCAGAACTAACGATACAGAGTGGCGGTACCTGTTGGCCCGCCTCCAAGAGCGGCATGATCATTTGGAGTACGGTATTGATGGTGCCATCGCCGCCACAGACAACCAATGCATCGGTGCCCAGATTCACTTCATCAAGTACAAAGCTCCGCATTTCGGCGATGGACCGAGGCACTTGATAGATAAGGTCACAGCGAAAGAGGGCCTGCCCAATCTTCTGGCGAATTAAATCTTCATTCACAGAACCAGCCCTAGAATTGATGATCACTGACACTCTCATAGGACCCGTCCTGGTTGGCTCAACCGCAGCTGGTACCCGAACTCGGTACTGTCAATGATTTTTGCTAAGTGACGGTTTACGCCGTCAACGAGTTTATGAAGGAGTCTCATACTGTAGGTTTCTGAGGCGTACCCGCCAAACAAATCACGCAGAAGTTCGCCATGACTGCGAACACCATGCGACAGTAAACGAATGAGCTTTAGTTCCAAAGTGTCCTGAATTTCATTGCTTAAGGCCATTTGACTTGAACCTAGGTTGGCGGGAATGACCCCTACTGAGTTATCATTGAATGCTCTTGGCGGTAAGGATTGCTGATTCAGAACTTTAAGGACCCGATTCACCCTTTTGGCTAAAGCGTAATGCCGTTCAGCCGTATAAATCGCACCTGATTCCCGGAGTCTTTGGGCAATGAGAAAATGCCACGCCAAACAGGATTCGAGGTCCCCGGCTTTTGCACTCGTGTGCAATTGTTCATAATAACTTTGAAGACTCACCACTGATGGTGTCAAACTTTTAGATATTGAATTCATGGCAAAGGGCTCCTTACCTAAACGCAAGAGCAAGTCCGATGCCAAGCCGCTGATGTATGCCCTCTAAAGGAGGGCACTCTGATGAAACCCTAAATCGATTGCTAGGATATTAGCGAGATCAAGGCCAGTAACTGAAAACAACGGGAATTGATAATTCCTGGCGTCCATCCATTATGATGTTCAAATGAGTCGGCATCTGCTTGCGGTCCCGCAATTCGACAGGAAGCTCACCAAAGGTGTCCGGCTGAAATTGATTGAGTGCAATTTCGTAAACTGCATTGTTCCCGATCTGGCCGACGACATTGATGTTACCTTTTTTAATCACTTCATTGGTTGCATCATTGACCAACTCGGCTTCTGCAAGCACTTTTGACCAAACACTTTCTCCCGATTCAGTGACACCCTGCTTGTAAAATTCAAAAGTTAAAGTGATGTATTGATAGCTCGCTATGTTCTTATAGATCACAGAATTGGAATCAAGGTTTTCCTGATACTCATGACCTCTGTTCGATGAGTATAATTTAACCCCACCAGTCCATGTCTGACTCGCTAAAGATAAACTAGCAGAAAAAAGTATGGCTACACTCACGATCTTGCGGATTGCCGATTTCATAATTAACCTCTCTTCATGACAACGATGGTCGCCCAATTCTCGAACCTTTGAAAATTCGATTGGTTCCAGATTATAAGCTACTAGTGACTTTAAATATTCCAAAAGTTTGTTCTGTGTAAAAAAGACCACAACTTTAAACTTGGTGCTTTTTTTTGGCACAGCAAACATTTGCATTGGGATTTGTTGAATTTAATGTCATGGTGACTCCATGACCATTGACTCCATGATTAAAAATGCCGTTCTTGTTGGAATCCAACTACCAAAACAAACTCAGCAGGAGTTAGAAGGCTCACTCCATGAACTGACACGTCTCGTGACCACTCTGGGTTACCATGTGGTCGGACAGGTTACACAAAAGCGCAACTCCGATCGGTCGGCATCAGTCTTGGGAGCAGGCAAGCTCAAGGAACTCGCCGATTGGACCGGTGGGTCTGGTCAAATTGCGGCCATGGTGGAGCATAAGCTTACCAAAGCCGCAGCAAAGTGGAAAAAAGCGGAGAATGAGGATTCCGCCGTCGAAGATGATTCGGATGTTTATGAAGATGATCAACCAAATAGATTTGAAGAGTCGGAAGAGGCATCATCGGGTTTATTGTCAGAGGAACAAAAAAATTCGGCTCAAATCGTTATTGTTGATACGGAGTTATCGCCATCGCAGCTTCGTAACCTTGAAAGTGCCACCGGGGTCACCGTACTTGATCGAACAGGAGTGATCATCGAAATTTTCAGCCGCCATGCTCGAACCAAGGCCGCACGACTGCAGGTTGAGATTGCTCGATTGACCTATGTGGCGCCTCGCCTTCGGGAAACCGGGGGTGGAGGAGATCGTCAAGGTGGTGGCATTGGCGGTAAAGGTGCCGGCGAAAGCAGTTTAGAACTTGATAAGCGAAAGATTAGGGATCGAATCAAGGAGCTAAAAGTCGAACTCGCTTCTATTGGTAATGAGCATCAAGTGCGACGTGCTCGTCGTGAGCAAGAGATATCAGTGGCACTCGTCGGATACACCAACGCTGGAAAATCATCCTTAATGCGCGCCATGACTGGTAGCGAAGTTTTAATTGCCGATAAACTTTTTGCCACACTCGATACCACCATTCGCCCAATTCATCCTGAAACGATTCCCAAGGTTTTACTTTCTGATACGGTCGGCTTTATCAAAAAGTTACCCCATGACCTTGTGGCTTCATTTAAATCCACTCTCGATGAGGCCTTGCATGCATCCCTGCTACTTTATGTCGTCGATGCTTCTGATCCTTCATTTCACTCCCAGCTGGAGGTCACACGGAACGTCCTGCATGAGGTTGGTGCCCAAGAGATTCCCAGTTTGATTGTCCTGAATAAACGAGACCAACTGACCGCTGAACGAATGACTGAATTACAGCAGGAATTTCCTGATGCCCTCATGATTTCAACTCGAAACAAAGACGATCTCAAAATGCTACGGGATAAAATCATGAGCTACTTCGAAAACCATATGATGGATGAAGATGTTTTTATTCCCTACCTGGTGACAGGAGCCGTTGGTGAACTAAGAGCTAAGATGCGCGTGCTTAATGAATCCTATGATGAGCATGGTGTGCTATTTAGGGTAAGAAGTACTGTTGAGGCCATCTCACAGTTTAAAAAGAAGTTTGGTCTGGAATAACTGCCATTGCGTGACTGCAAATGAATGACTTAACAAATCCCCTTAAGGGCCTGAATGACCGAGGGTGAAAGTACACCAAACGTGTGGTGCTCTTTTAGTAGTTTTTTAAGTTCTTCGTTATATTAATTAGTACATAGATATTCCGACATATTTATCTTGCAATTTGTAAAACTATACAGTTAAATC
>JBILOD010000298.1:0-5401 GCA_044374645.1 Pseudobdellovibrionaceae bacterium
CCAAATTGAAAGCTCAATGAGATCCCTTCAGAAAAATCCTGAAAAAGTAAAATCATTTTTTGGAAAAGATAATTTGAAATACGCTGCGTAAATGTCGGAATATCTATGTACTAATTAATAAGACTCAAAGACAAAGCCCGCGCGGTTTTCATTAAAGAGACATTGCGAAATATTAACTTGCGTTACTCTCTGGCTTTAAAGAATGCGGACCTTGAGAGAGCCACTTATAATATTTATCATGGTCAAACCGAAAACTTCGGGCAGTCGCTCTTTGCGGAACGAATGAGACTTGTGTTTCCAAACACCTGTAGAGCATTCACCACGGAAGAACTGATTGGAAATGATGGGGTAGGCCGATCGATCAACAAAGCCATCTTCCCTGATTTTCTTAATTATTTAGAAAGAACTGAATCTCAAAAACAATATCAATCCAGGGCCAATAGTGGCAAGGCATGGTCTACCACAACTGGAAGAGTTGTAGATGCTAGCACTTGCAACTAAGATTAATTACGATGTGGCCCCGTAAGCCTTAGGCAACCGGGGCCACAAAATGAAAGTCTACCCCTTATGAGGGGCTTTCGCTGGCTTACCTGATAAACTTTTTTTCAAATGCTGATGTCGTTTTTGATTCCACTCGTAACAGGGATGATGCGGACGAAACAATCCTCCAAGGGTTGGGTCCTTGAGAAAATAGATGTCACTCATCTTAGTCCCACCAACGTAACGAGGGGCCAATGCTTTTAGATCTTTCACCGGGTGAGTGGCAAAGCTCGGAAAATCAATCCACACTTTTTCTTCCACCGGTTCACCCTTCTCACTCACACACGACACCGTCGCCTCGACGGGGCCTTTAAGATAAACACTAAGGCTTGCCAAGGGATTTGGATCTAGCAAGGACATCCCCTCTTGAGGCTTTTGCAACTCTTCCATCGCGAGTTCATCAAATACTGACGTCAAAGGTTGCTGATCATAGGTTTCATCAAAAAAACGGCGCTGCCAAGTTCCAAAAATGGTGATTTGCAGAAGCGTCTCGACGGGCTGTTGTGCCTGCAAAACACCACTATTCTGAGGGGAATTCACGCCCACAGTGATCCTACCCATGTTTGGCGTTCGAAGCATTCGCCGTTTCTCGGCTCGCAACAAATCCGATCTAGAATTCTGATGGCGCTGGTAACGCTGGCTGATTTGTGATTGAAAAATCTGAACATCTTCAATCAATTCAAATCCACCACTGCGAATTTCATTGAAAATGGTCGGTTCTAACAATAGTCCAAATCCGGGATCTTTTAAGTACAGGGCTAATATTTCGGCATCAGTCAATCCAGTCGTTGCAGTCGTTGACATCGCCATATCAGGAAATTGATAGGCCATCACGAACTTCGCCCATAACGACATATTCAGATAAAGAGCCTTGATGGCACGTAGGTCAGCCGATCGAAATCGAATTCCATTAAACTTGGCAAAATCCTTCGGCAAAGTTGCTGTTAAGTCAAACTCAGGATTCGTGAGCAACTTTTGAAAACCCAACCGACTCTCTTGAAGTTCTTCACGCAAGGGCTTTAAAATTGAGTCTGTAACTTCACGTTGCGATTTTAAAGTCGGATTACGATTGGACCAGAGATACCGTCCTAAGGCAAATTCTGGAGGTACATCTCCAAAAAACATGGCCATAGCTTCTTCATCGTAAAACCCAGGATCAATTCCTCCTTCTCGAGCACTCAATCGATAATAAAGCCCTTCAAGTGCACGCAAAGGTCTTAGTAGAGAATAATAGAACAACGCCTTTTCGTTACCCTGATCCTTTTTGAGAGCCATTTCGAAAAACACCAGCGCCTCATTAAACGCCGAGATCGACAACTGAGCCACCCCGTCCGTGGCTAGGTCTTCGGCCACCGAGGCTTCGTCTGCGATGACAATGGCTCGCTCCCCACTTTTAACAAGATCTTCCGCACTCGCCTGTGCCGCTTCTGAGCGCATCTCACTCAATTCGCCAGCTAGATTTTTTTTATGAAACCCCTCTGCACATCCAAAAAAAAGTCCAGAGAGACTTAAGCCTAAGATGGCGCCACCAACCATTGAGCTTTTTGAAATCAATAATTCTTGTTTCTTCATAACTTCACCTCAAGCACCAAATGGTCTCCGCTGTAAACTTGCACCAAATTGTTCAAATAAACATAGCGAAGCCCTTCGACTTCTTCGATCGGCCCCGCCTCCACTTGCCATCGAGATAAAAGCCCTTCGGCAGCGCCATTGGCTCCTGCCTCTAAACGCAGTCCCAACGTGACTTCAAGGCGACGCGTGATCCCCGTCTTCGTGTCACGAAATTGGGTATTGAGTTTCAAACTTAAACCAGAGTCGCCTTTGAGGGATCGAACTTTGAATTTCTGACTGTTCCAAACCAGTTGCCCCAGAGATTGGAGTGACTTTAATTGTGAGTGCAGAGGATTCAAATTGAGTTTCCCGCTCGCCTCTATCACCGCTTTCGACACCGGTTGCAGTGGTTCCAAGATGAGAGTGATCGGCTGACGACTCATCAACGACCTATACAAATCTTTAAGATGCTCAAGCTTGTAACTCTTCTGCTCGATCGCGATGCGCTGCATGCGATAGTTATGCGGCACTAATTTTTCTTGGCCACTGGGATCTATCTCACGACTAGTATGGATGACCTGCATCCAACTTTCTAACTCAAAAGTAGCCACTGGCAACGCTCCACCTGAACCACGATTGTCTGAGTTCCCACCAGGCGAGCCATTGGTTCCTCCGCCTCCGGGTGAGCCATTAGTACCGCCACCACCAGGGGTCCCATTTGTACCACCGCCTCCCGGTGTGCTCTGTGCTCCACCCAACAGCTTAGTCCAAGGATTGAGTTTGAGTTTTTCTAACAATTGTTCGCGTCCGACCAGTCGGAACTCATTTTTCTGGCGAACATGAAGACTAAAAAAATCTCCCCCACCGCCATTCGGACTGTCCATCCAAGGCACTAAAGACAAAGAAAGCTCATCGGCCACACTCTGATCAGGAGCCTGTTTCTTGGTCACTTGGAACAACATCAACTGAGGCTCAATCACCTTTGCCCGCTCATTGGCAACCTGGAGTGAGAGTTTTATTTTTTCAACCACTCTCATTTGTCCATTAGCTTCTGAAAACAAGCCTTCTAAACTATTTTTAGTTAAAGGATAGGCATAGCCATACTGACTCTCTCGATCGAAAATATACCCCATCACACCAAGGACCACCTGCTCTAGTCCTTGCTGCCATTGACCTTGACCATCTTTGACTTGTTGAGCCCACACCGGCCCACCACTCATTCCCGGAGTGAAATCTCCACCGATATACCAAAAGGCATCGACCAAAGGAGCCAGAGCATTTAGAGCGTCTCGGGTCACCATGGAGGTGGCCATATTCAAAGTCAGGTCCGAATAAGTAAGATCTATTTGCCCCGTCTGACCTGGATTCATTCGCGTGTAGCGTGGGGTCCAAGTGAATTGATTGAAGGTTTCGGGATCTAACAACCCAAGTTTAGGAAGGTCCAACGCAAACTCTTCAAATGAAGCCACTGGAACTTCGATCAAAGCTAAGTCCTCTCCGGCCCGCACTGAAACAATGTGAAAATCCAAATGGGTTTTGGCTCGTCGATCATTAGTGAACAGTGTGACCTTTTGCTCAAAGCCCTGTGTTTGACTCTGTAATTGATTCTGTGGCTGGCTCAGTGGTTCTCCTCCTACCATGGCATCCAATAAGACATGATTCGCGGTCAAAACCAAAAAACCTTGGGTACCTTTCAAAAATGAACCCGTATTTTGCCTATAGCGGCCAATAATCACTCCGGTGCCCCAGCGATACAACTCACCGTCACCACCAACATTTCCCTGACTTTCTATACGCACCACGGGCGAGATTGCCGAAGGAGCAGAGGTTCGCAAAGTGCCTTCTAGATCCCACTGAATGCCGAGCTTCAACGGTGTCTGAAGGACCGGTAAATTCAATTCCACTTTGGCGGCCCAAAGCGATAAACCATTCAATAAGACAATGAGACTTACTAAAATATTCATTCTCATCGAGTCTTCTCCTTTAAAGTATAATAAATGCCACGACCTTGCCCCTGGCGTTCAATAAAGCCCAATTCGATCAACCGATTAAAATCATTGGCCGCAGTGGATTTTTTAATTGGAAATCGCGCCATCAATTCCGCTCGGCTTACAAAACTTTTTTTCTCCACCATTGTCATGATCCAGTCCCAACGCGGGTTCATCTCTCCGAACGCTAAGGAACTCTTCCATCCTGAAGGAAGACCTTGATTTTCAAATTTGAGATTTTGAAGTGTGCCATCAAACAAACAAGGCTTGGATTCATCCTCAGTCAATAGACGCCCCTGAACCAAATCTCTTTGAGTCCAGTACCAACCACTTCTGCCAAGTCCAATCGAAACTCTCAAACCTTGCTTACGCAACCAATCACGCAAACGAGAAATCAAATTGTAAATGATGGGGTCATGTTGAAGCGGATCATAGGGCGTGTAGCCTATACCCAACGCCGCCTGCTCCTTATTGAGACCTTTCGGATGGAGAAACAGACTCACTGCGAGCTCAGCAAGCAATGGTTGCCCATCCAGTGTCTCCAGGGATTCCACCGCCATCACTCGATGAGATTCCAAATCAACAACGAGTTCCTTGGAGAGTAACGTTTTCCCAAACTCAAGGCTTAGATTTGAACCCTGATCATGACTCAGTAGCCCGGCCCATGCTAAAGCACGTTTTTGGCTTAGTCGACGCAGAGTCTGCACAAAAAGCTGAAGATCTTCGGTGGCGCGACTTAACTGCAGTTCCAGCATCAACTGAGCAATCTCATCGGAGACTTGTGACTGCAGCCGGCGTAATCCAGACACTGAAACTCTGTGCTCACTCAAGATCGCTAAACTCAAACGTTGCAAGAATGGATTTGATGACACTAACTGAAAAGCTTCCAAACGGGTCTCAGCGTCATCATCGAGCAGATGAAACAACAACTTACCAATGAGCACGCCATTCGATATTTGGCGGACTTGAAAAAGGTCAATCCATCGCAGAAGTTTCTTTTGCAGATCAATAAGTGTCATCTCTTCTTTTAGATACGCGAAAACCAGGGCGAAAAGCGGCAATAAGGAACGCTCTTCAACAAAACCCAAGGCCTGCTGCACCTCTTGCAACCACTGTACGAGGCGACTCCCACGAGGCCCCTCGCGACGGGCGATCAACACCCAAAAATAAATTTCGCCTGCCCGTAAGTGATCTTGAGTCCATGGACGATATTCAAACAAGGCTTCAAAACGAAGGAGACTCTCCTGCAATCGGCCCTCTGAGAGTTCATAGATCGCTTTACCCAGAGAGTGACTTTGCAGAGACAGAACCTGTTTGGCGGA
>JBILOD010000038.1:0-13133 GCA_044374645.1 Pseudobdellovibrionaceae bacterium
GTGTGGCCAACTTGAGATAATAGCGTAACGGCAAATAGGACTAGTTTACTGTTTTTTTTCATATGACTTTGCTCCTAAATGTTCAGATAAAGTGTTTTCGGTATTTTCTTTGCAAAGTCGAGGCCAGTTTAAGTACTTCGACCGGCTCATAAAGAGACAAACAAATGATTTAGTTTAGTTTTTCGATTTGATGTATTAGGATCAAAAAAGATTGAAGACAAAAGCTTTCAATTAATTGCAACCTTTATTAGGTGGGAGTGCCTGTTTGTATGACAAATGGACTGAGTCCTAGAATTAATTGCGGTTTTTTCTGGGTTTTTCTGGCTGTCTTATCTTGGCCGGGGATTGGCTTTGGCCTTACGAGCAAATTCGCTGTTAGTATTGAGAACTTTTTTAAGCAAAATTTGAAAATGGGAGATTCTCCTAATCTTTCTGTCATTGAAAAATCGTATAGAGAAGTAGGGCCAAAGTTAGCTGAGTATGATAATGCAGTCGTCCAGTGTCGATCTGAAAAAGAGTCAGCAGACAATCGCTGCCTAGAGAGTAACAACAAAGATTGGAATTCATTCTCAAATATGATGGGCTCTGTGGGTGATATGGCTTCAATGAGTATGGCTGGATCGTGTAGTAAACTCGCAGACCTTTTGAAGTTGGGGCAAGGGGCTCAGGCAGGTTTTCGTGTACAGTGTGCCAGCGCAAAAGACAGTTGTGAAAAGTCTTGTGATAGAGCTATAGAAACCTACAAGGGGTGAAGGTGAACTCGCTGGCTGATGGCGCAAGAGTTGGTACCGCTGCAGATTTAGAAGATCAGGCAAAATTAGAGTTACGAGGAAAAATTCTTAATGGTTTTGCTGGTAGTTGTAATCCAAAAAAAATAGCAGATATGCAGGCGCTCTTGGCAGAGGATGGCGCAACATGGGTTAACTCTGATAATTGTCCTGCGTATTTAGCTCAAATTAGAAACGCATATGAGAGTGTGCAGGGCTTTAAGGCTGAAAGGGCAAACATGCGTGGCTCCCTTGCCGATCAAATCAGCGCAGCAGAGGCCGAATTGGCAAACAACGCGGATCCAGAATCACCTTCTTCTCTGAAAAAAGCCTGTGCGGACAAAGATATTGTCATTCAAAAGACGGGGCAAAATTTGATGTCGCTTATGAGTTCGATGCAGCAGAATCAGGCTTGCGCGAATGAGTTAGCGACCTTCAAAGGCTTGGACACCACTAACTGCGAATTGTTTGGGACTTGTGATAGCGGTGGTAATAAGTTCGATTGTAGCCTTCCTGAAAATAAGAATGAGCTTGTGTGTAAGCAGCTGACCAAAGCGGTACAGCCGGGTGGTGGAGCGGGGAATGGTAATCCTAATGGGAACCCCAACTTTGGTTTGGATGATAAAGGATATTTGACCGGTCTCGATATGGATGGTGATGCCAGTGGAGGCTTTGGGGGCGATGATCCCAATGGTCTTGGTAAGATGGCTGATAATGGCGGTATGAAGTCACCAGGGGTGCCTGGTGGCGGCGGAGGCGGGGGTTTGAATATTCCCGGTGGGCCTGGTAATCCAGGGCGTGCTGGCGGGCGTGGAATGCCCAGTGGTGATGGCAGTAGTTTTGGCGGAAGTCCGAGCTATGCATCGGGTCTGAGCTTTGGTGGAAACGGCGATAAAAATCAGGGCGATGGTGCTCGAAATGGCAATGATCCGTCTAAAAATTTGACAGCGATTGATTTGCCGAATGGTGAAAAGATGAATACCAGCGGCCCAAACATTTTTCAGAAAGTTCGAGCCGCCTTGTACTATCAAGTCAAGATGGACAATATGCACCAACCGGATATCTCTTTGCCACCTGTTGGCAATTAAACGGCACCCTTAAGGGTGCCACTTTTCAGCGAGTAATGACAAAGCAGGGCCGTGTGGTGAGATAGTTCGATCAACACCATCGCCCTGTTCGACAGAGTCAACGGCAAATCCCGGAATGAGACAGAGTGGTCTCAAGAAATATTGGGAAAAATCAATATTTGTTTATGAAATCCTCAATAGAGTTTTGCTAGGGTGGCGTTGTCGCAAGGAGGAACTATGAAGTTTCCGTTGAAGATTCAATTCAGAGATATGGAAAAATCAGACGTTATTTTTAACTCTATCTGGGATCATGCTGATCGATTGGAGAATTTTTATGGACGGATTGTATCTTGTGATGTGGTTGTTTCAACGCCCCATCAACACCGAAATCGAGGAGTCATCCACCATGTGCAGGTTCGCCTCCATGTGCCCGGAGCTGATATTATTGTAAATCGTGAACCAGAAAAAGACGGTGCTCATGAAGACGTCTTTGTCGCTATTCGCGATGCGTTTGATTCCGCTCGCCGCAAACTCGAAGACTTTATCCGTCGTGAACGCGGAGAGGTTAAAGAACGTCACTTGCAAGAACATGCTAAAATAGCACGCATCTTTCGTAATGAGAGGTGTGGATTCATTATGACGCCGGAAAATCGGGAATTGTATTTTCATGAAAACTCAGTTCTCAACCACGAGTTTGAAATGCTTGAAGTGGGCGATGAAGTGCGCTTCGCTGAAGAGATGGGCGACAAGGGACCGCAAGTCACCTCGATGAGTCGCGTGAGTCATGGGGTGATGGCGGCGCCTTAGAGTGAATCTCGCTACCCTTGGCTCAGACGTTCGGATCTTTCGATGAGTAAATCGGCGAAGGCCTCCTTGGAAGATTCTGAGAGAAAACTTTGTTGAATCAAGGCTTCACATTCAAAGAATTGGTTCAGCATTTTTTCACGCACCCTTTCTTGGACCTTGAGTGGTATTTTTAAATGGTTTCCGAAGGCTAAAAAATCAGACCATCGCAATTTGTTTTTTCGTCCGTTGATGGGGAGAGCGAGTTCCTCGCTGTCTTGACTGCTTGGGATTAAGAGGCGCGTGCTCACAAAGTCATAGCCGGGGCTCATGCGAATCAACTGGCTGCGAGGGTCGCGCCAGAGCGAGAAGTTTTTAAGATGCATATCTGCATTGCCGATCCAAAAAGAAAACAGGAGAATCTCAAATAAAGTTAATTTATCATCCTGAGGCTGGTCCGAGTATTGATCGATGACTTTGCCCAAAGCCTCGCTGGAACCCGTGTATTTTTTGGCCGTGCTTTTTTGGGAGAGTTGGCAAAAGTCTTCGACTTGAATTTTTTCATCTTTGATGCGGTCGAACCGACGCGTGATGTAGGCTTTCTCGCCATTGGAAAGAAAGACCAGGCCGCATTGGGCGACAGGTATACCAAGGCTTTCTGCCATTTTCATTGAGAGGTGTTCGATTTCAGCCATCTCCGGGTATTCTTCCGTGGACGGCTTCAAGATAAAACGCCCATCGACGCCAACAACGGTGAGGCGCTCTTTTTTGTTTTCTGCAATGGTGGATAAGGATAGTTTTTTCTGAACTCCTGTCAGCGTGAGGCGCTGATTGATTTGTAGGAGGGCGAGCTTTTCTAAATCATGCAGAGATATATCCACTATGGGCGTATGGCTAAATCCAAACGTCTTTTGAGCACAGTGTTTGTGATAGAGATCATTGTCGGCATTTAAGGCCTCCATGCAAACGAGGCATTGCTCAGAAGAGAAGGTGTGAGCCTTATGGTGTATTGAGCTTTGAGTCGGTTCATTTTTGGTTTCAGCGCCAAGAACATGGGCGGCACCGATACAGTCTTGGCAAGCGGTTAGTAGTAAAGTCCAACGATCGTTTTTTGGGATTTTCCAATTTTTCTCCGCGATAGTGAGAAGCCATCCCTCGGGAATGAGTCCATCAAAGAATGGAAACAGTTCTTCCGCTTGATGCAGCGTTTGGGTGTTGGGTAGAGTCAGACTCACTGATTCACTATCGTTGGAATAGCTGAACTCAAATGTTCCATCAGCCTTTTTATCTATAAGGCCCGAGAGTTTGTTTTTAAAATAGACTTTCCCCTGACTCATGATTTAGCGCCTTTGATCTTCACGTCCAACGAGGCCCCAAGAAAGTTCAGGAGCTCAGTGACTTTGTCCAAGCGAACCGTCTGTTTGCCAAGTTCAAACTCTTTCACAAACCGAGTATTTAAACCGGCGCGAAAGGCCAATTCCTCTTGGGTGTAGCCAAGTTCTTCACGACGATTCCTCACAAAAAGGGCAATGGGGGAAAGGTGAGACTTGATCTCTTCTTTGGTTCGGCGAAGGGGTTTTTTCTTTGTTTTGCTCATAGATTCTATATTAGACCCCGATCGGGGTCTATTTCAATGGTGTTGTGGTGTTTAGCCCCCGAACGGGGTATAAAGCGAAAAATACTGGACTAATAACCCCCGATCGGGGGCTAAATGGAGGAGGAGGTTCGGGGTCTGTTAGTCTTGAACTCGACGAGGCTCCTAAACGGTCCGCTTTTTTGCTCAAAAAACACTTAAATCTTGAAAAAACGCGCTTTTATGGTATCATTATAATTGATACCTCCAGTAAAGGACACTTATGTACCCCATAGATATTCTGAGTCAATTTGATGAGTTTTTATTGAAGCGAGGGCAACAATTTGAAGCTATTGTCATCGGTGGGGCAGCACTGTCAATTCTTGGAATCATCACTCGGGAGACCAGAGATGTGGATGTACTTCACCCTGGAATTCCTAAGGAGATTTTAAAATCTTCCATCGAGTTTGCGCAAATAATGAAAATCCAAGACACAAAGCTTAATGAAAATTGGCTCAATGAAGGTCCTGAATCTCTTAAGAGATACTTACGTCCTCAGTGGAAAGAACGCATTATCAATTTATTTGAGGGGCAGGCGACTTTTTTACAAACCTTGGGGCGAATAGATTTTATCGGAACAAAAGTGTTGGCTTTTTGTGATCGGGGATTTGACTGGCAAGATTGCTTAGATATGAAGCCAACAAAAGAGGAACTTTCAGAAATTTTACCTTGGGTTCAAGCTTATGATGCAAACCCTGGGTGGCCACAATACGTGGAAGAACGAGTCAAAGAACTCTCAGCAGGTTTAGGGTATGGGCTTTAAACGAGTCTTTTCTATTAACGAATATCCCAGAGGAGCCGAACTTACAGGAAAGCTCATCGGCATTGGTTTTAAGATCGGTGGAATTAAAGAAGAAAATCCTAATATAGAAGATACAATCATTGCTGCAGCAATAGAAGGAATGACTGGAGATTTTCGGACGCTTTCTCTCCTTACGGATTGGCTTTTGGTTCATGCTGAGATTTTGAACGTGGAGCGCTTATATAAATCTCTAAAGAATCTTAATAATCAAAGAGTGAATGCTTATTTTGCTTCGATAGGCTGGCAGATTAAAAAAGATCCACGATTTAAAAAAATCGAAAGTCTCTACAAAGGCCAGAAGCTTTTTTTGGATACGAATCAAAGTTATGAGTTTCTAGTTTCCAGAAATGGTGAGGATCGTAGATTTGAAAAAACGAAATTAATTGTGGCGAATGGTTCCTTACGGAGTAGGCCTGTTGATATTGCCACCCCCAGAGAAATGGTGCAGATGCACAAAGACTACTACTATCGCACACTCATTGGACCTAGCTTCAGAGCAGATATGGTTTCTTGCTTTCTGCGAGAAAGAAATATTTCAGCCGCCGATCTTGCTAGAAGATGCTATGGCTCTTTTGCAACCGCTTGGCAGGTGGTCAGCGATATGAGTCTCATTGGCGAGAAAGTATAGAATAAGAAAAAGAAAACAAATTTATGATTATGATGTTATACGATCGGTAATGAGCGTCACGTATTCATTTCCATTAGCGCATGAATTCGCCGGGGCGAAGAGCGGGGTCGACGAGTCCTTCCGGTGTGAAGCAGACTCCGTATGAAAATGTCTCAGTGGTATGGGAGACCGTCTTGAGGGATTCGCGGCGCGCGAGATGACCGCAGCGGACATGACCATTGTCGTAAAACTCAATGGGCTGAGATTGGCCCAAAAATAGAACCTGTTTATTCTGCACTTCGATCTTTTGATTGTTCGTGAGTGTTCCCTGCGCCAGACCATGATTGGAAAACAAAAAACACTGATCGGTTAAATTAAGACGCAGAGGATTGAATTGGAGCGCAACGGGTTCCTTGAGCTGGGCACTTTTCAGAGAACCATCTTCGTAGAGTTCAATGCCGTAAGAGCGATAGCCCCGATGAACAGGCACCCAATGTCCTGGAGGGTGGCCAAGACGAGCGAGTCCCGTCCCATCAGAGACATAGGCAATACCGCCACTGGGGTAAAATCGTATGACCACATCGCCAAGGGAGCCAGAGTAGGGATCGCGGCCTATTTCCAAGCGCACCCAAGGCGTTTCCAGAATTGTGGAGGAGCGGATCCGCACCATCCCCGACAGCGGTTGACCATTGGGCCAAAATTCAATCGGTCTATCCGCATAAGCCACCAGATAGAGTGGTAGTGACTGTGCCACGAAGGGAAATGGATCTTTCGGTACGAAGGATTTAAGAGTGCCATCTTCATAAAACGCCACCTGAGGATCGCGGGGGCCGGGTTCAGAAATCCAACTATAAAGTCGCAATGATTGGCCACGATATCGCAAGATCGAGCCCGGAATAGGATAAGCGGATTTGAGGTTCTGATTTGGGTAGAATTGGATCGGGAAGTCGAGATTCACCTCAACACCTTGAATGTCGATCGAATGCAGTCCAGCATTCCGATGGATTTGAATCACCTCGGGCAATTTGAGGTTTTCGAGAACTCTTGAGCTGATGATCGAGGTGTAATAACGAACTTTCACGGAAGTGGGAGTTTGAAGCTCACGATAAATAAACTCATGCAGAATCAAACCAGCTTGATTGTCAGCATCGAGGTGCTCCCACAAATCTTGGTTGATGAAATAGCGTTTATCACCTGGAATCGAAGGCTCGCGTTGATTGATCACGGCCTTGAGGCTGCAACCCTCGGGAATGGCGATGTGATCGGTGTCACCAATATCACCAAGATCCACTCCTCGAAGAAATTTAGTTTCCTCCACGAACGTGGACGCCCACTCGCGGTAACGATGCACTCGTGAGGGCGCCCAGGTTTCGAGGCGAATTAAGGCGACTTCCAATTTTTTAAATGTTGAAAGCTCCGGCCCGCCAAGGTCAGGTTCGAGGTCACGGAGCAGGCGCCCTTCGGTAAAATCTAATATTTCGTAGGCACGAAAAGGCGCTTTTGGATTTTTGCAGATCACGGCGTAGCCGCCATTGCCTTTTTCGTTTCCGCCCCACAAGGGGAGTGTCATCAGAAGTGAAAGCAAAAGCGCCGAGCAACAATGGAGGAGCTTCATTGCGACCTCTTCGTGGTCGTTGGTCTTGTGTGATTGGGTCTATTAAAATTTTGTTGAGTTGAATCTGCTTTGATCGAATTTTGTTTGAGCGATTTCGGAATCATAGAATTTGATTTGGTCGAAATTGAATCGATCGAATTTGAGGGAGCGGATTTGAGACGCTGACGGGTGGATGTCTCCCGTTGTGTCAGTGGAAACAGTTGGATTCCGAGGAGGTAAACATCTTTTCGTGAACCCGTTTCAAGAAGAGTTTCCATTTTTCGGCGAAACTCCCGAATCAAACGTTTGGCTTGCGGCAGTTTGTGACGGTTGATCGCCATGCAATTCGATGAATAATCGCGAAGGTTCACAGGAGTCGAAGTCAGGCGCGCTTTGGCGAGGTCGAGCTCGCCTAAATGAGCCAGTTGTAATGCTTGCGAGGTGATATCCTCCGTCGTTGCGAGCTGCTGTGTTTGCTGGCGTAGGAGTTTGCCATTTTCAATTTTGAGTAGCCCGAGTTGTCTGAGGTGTTGAACCAAGTCTGTGGACTTCGTGAGTGTCCACCCAAAGCTTTGAGCAATGGATTCAATCTGACCATCAAAGGTGGATGTATCAACAAAGGTGAGAAGGGCATAGTATTCCCACTCAGCCAGCAATTTAAAGTGGAGGGCATCGTCCTTCAGGGTCTGCTTCGTGGAGGTGGAGGTGATCGCCAGATCTTTCGGGAGGGCCCAAGAGATTCCGGTGAGGAGTTCTGATTGGGCACTGGATAAAAAAGCTTGGCGTTCTTTAAGGTCGAGTTGGAGTTTATCACAGAGCTGCAAACATAGGGTGATTGGAAGTCGGCGTTTTTTATTGAACACGGCGGAAAGGCTCGCTGGGTGAATTCCCAAGTCGCGAGCAAAAGCGCGCAATGAATAAGATTTGTTTTTGCTTCGACGCAACTCTAAGGTCGACTGCAGTTTGTGCAAATAAAATTCGTTGTCTGAATCCATTGGGCCTAGTGTTCACCAGGCCATTGCGAAAATCAACCGAATCGTCCTCGACTCACTAGATCGAGAGGGTCAAAAAGGGATTTAAGCTGTCTGAAGGCCAACGCATTAGGAATCTTCTGGGCCTGGGGCGCTTGTATTCCTTGGGGCCAACGGTAGGGAAAATAGCCATTCGCCATCAAATGCTCATGAAGCGCCTGCACGCAATCAAGGGCGCGCTGTCGTTCCGCAGGTAGGGATTTATCGAAGCTCACACTGATGACCGCCTCTAAAACATTGTGGGTGATAGTGTTAAGAGTGATTTCTGGCTGCATCTGGTACTTTCCGCAAATTTGGTGCGTGAGGAGGGTCATGCGTTCTCCATGGGCTCCAGTGAGTGGTGCCAGTGGCACGCAATAAATAAAACCAGTTTTACTTGGGTCAACAAACTCGGCCGCTTCAGGATGATCAGCACCATAAATGTGATCGGGAGAGAAGAACCCCTGAAGGGTTGCATTGGTCGTTTGTCCCCAGCTGAGTCCTGAAAAAATTTTGGCCAGTTCCAGTTGTCGATGGAGTTTCTGAAGGCCAAGGGTATTTGCCACCCCTAGGGCCCAACCAATTTTCCGATGGGTAAAGCTCGAAAAAATGCCATTACCCTTGAACTGTCGTCGGAGCGATCGGTGAATCTCAGTGACGAGAGATTTGGGTCCTTTGATGGAACCGATCGCTATCAGCTCATGAGGGAAACGCTGATTCATGGCTTTGACGGCGTTCTCGCTGACAACGGCAAAATCATCGGTGGTAGGATCCTGTTGTTTATGGAGTGCGACCAAAAGAGATTTTATCATCGCTTCGCTGCGCCCACGATTGGCAATGTGTACGATCGCAGGCCAGGAGTAGTGATGCTTAATTTTGGCAAATCCGTCGATGACCCGCACAAGTTCGCTCGTGGGAAAGTTAAAGTTAAAAAAGATTTCATGTTCAGGTTTGCGTGAGAGCTGTACGGTCATCGCCGTAACAACACCCAGTGGCGACTGCACAAAGAGACCGTCCCACTGGGGGCCCGGAGCCCAAGGAAAAAGGTCCTTTACGAGTGCTGTCTCCCAGCTCCCGAAACCGGTTTTAAAGAACTCTCCGTTTGGCAGGAGTACTTCCATGCGAATGATGTTTTCGACGCGTAGGCTGTTGTAGGCAATACCCCGTTCTAAGGTGTTGCCAACCACGCTTGTGTCCGCGGACGACCCTGTAATGTCGAGATAATAGTCCGAGTGATGTTCTTGCAAAAAACGGTGGAGCTGTCGTTGTGTCACACCGGGCTCGATCGTCACCACCCCAAAGTGTTCGTCGTACTCGCGGATTTGGTTAAGGTGTCGCAGATCCAATAAATACTGGTTGTTTGCAAAGGGAAGTTTTGAACCAAAGCCCCAATTGCGTCCAGTGCTGATGGGATGGAGTGCCACTTGATGTTGGTTTGCGAGCTTCATTAAGGTTTGAAGGTCATCGAGGGAGTGGGGAGTGAGTAGGGCCGCGAGCGATCTTGTTAAGCCACTCACGTTCGTGACCGCCTGTTCTAAGACCATGGGATCATTCGTAATAAGATTGGGTGCGATTTGTGCACAGGCGTTCAGAAAAGTTTCATGATCAAATAAATTGTGTGTTTTTGCGTTCATCCTTCTATTGCAGCGGCATAAGGCTGATACTGCAATGGGACTCGACCTGGAAGTGTGGCAAGTTTGCGACAGGGAATGTTTAAAAAAGCTGGTCAAAAAAAGCTGGGGACTTAATAGTGATTAAGTCCCCAGTGGTTTCAAATCAAAATTTTAGATTCATTCATTATTTTCGAAACAGTCATTATTTCCGAAACAGTCATTATTTCCGAAACAGTCATTAAAGTGTGTTTGTAGAGTTAAGCTCTGCAAACGCCTGCTCCAGACGAGTGATCATGCTGGTTTGGCCGGCACGAATCCAAGCGCGAGGATCATAGTATTTTTTATTTGGTTTTTCGGCGCCCTCAGGATTACCGATTTGGCCTTGGAGATAACCTTGGTTCTTAACGTAGTATTCACGCACGCCATTCCATGTGGCCCACTGTGTGTCAGTGTCGATGTTCATTTTCACCACACCATAGCTGATCGACTCCTTGATCTCTTCAGCACTAGAGCCTGAACCGCCATGAAACACGAAATTTAATGTGTTTTGTGGAACTCCGAATTTTTCAGAAACATATTTCTGCGAGTTCGCCAAAATCTTTGGAGTGAGTTTCACGTTTCCTGGAGCATAAACGCCATGGACGTTACCGAACGATGCCGCAATGGTGAAGCGTGGGCTGATGCGGTTTAAGATATTATAAGCATAAGCCACATCTTCGGGTTGAGTGTAGAGGGCAGAGTTTTCAAGACCCGTGTTATCAACGCCGTCTTCTTCGCCGCCGGTGCAACCGAGTTCGATCTCGAGTGTCATGCCCATCTTTGACATGCGCTCGAGGTACTTAGCACAAGTTTCGATATTTTCTTCGAGGCTTTCTTCAGAAAGATCCAACATGTGAGAACTAAAAAGTGGTTTACCATTTTTTTCGAAATTCTTTTCGCCAAGATCAAGCAAACCATCAATCCATGGCAAAAGCTTTTTAGCAGCATGGTCTGTGTGTAGGATCACAGGAATTCCGTAGTGTGCAGCCACTAGGTGAACGTATTGAGCGCCGGCTTGAGCTCCGAGAACCTGCGCCTGTTGACCAGGAAGTTTCAGGGCTTTACCAGCCACAAATTGAGCGCCACCATTCGAAAACTGAAGAATCACAGGTGATTTTGCTTTGGCTGCGGCTTCCATCACGGCGTTGACGGAGTCTGTGTTGATCACATTCACGCCAGGCAGGGCGCACTTGTTGGTCTTACAGAATGAAAAGATTTTTTGAACATCATCGCCAGTGGCGACACCCGGTTTTACCAAATCAGAAATTTTCTGAGACATACGACATCCTTCTTTGCACAATTCTTTGAACTGTTCACTTTGCGTTAAATCTTATTAATGATCTACTGCAATTCCTTTATTTTTTAAATGGATTAGCATGATGATGCTCTAAAAAACAACAATTTGCTGTTTGAGGAATGGGCCATTGAGGATATGCTAAGGACTTTGAGAAATTAGCGCCCATAAAACAAGCAAGAATTGAACAGGATTCTTGGCTCCGACACAATACAAAGAGGGAGAGGGACACAACATGAATCGACGCTCACTGGTGAGTCTCATCATTTATCTCAACGTGGCGGTGTTTCTCTCTTGGCACTGGACGGGCCATCACATCACCGAAGATTCGTTCATGTATCAAAATTTTTTAGTGAGCTGGAATGGGCTCATGGAATGGCGTGGATGGACCCTTTTGACCTCAGTGTTCTCACACATTTCACTTCTACATATCTTTTTTAACATGTATGTGCTCAGCAATTTCGGACCGGTGCTGGAACGCATTCTAGGTCATAAACGGTTTCTTCAATTTTATTTAATGGCAGGTGCGGTCAGTTCTGCCACACACTGTTTGGTTTCGGCCTTCTTGCTTGGGAAACCGGAATTGCCCGCACTAGGAGCCTCAGGAGCGATCTCTGGGTTAATTTTAGTCTTCTCATTGATGTTTCCTCGCCAGTTATTGCTTTTGTTTGGTTTGATTCCGGTGAGGGCATTCTTTGGTGCCTTGTTGTTTGTCGGCTTAGATCTCTGGGGCTTAATCTCTCAGGCTGAAGGCGGAGGCTTACCCATCGGCCACGGTGCCCACTTGGGGGGGGCATTAACCGGAACAGTTTACTTTTTTTGGGTGATTCGGCCACGCTTAGGGCCGGAGTTTCATTATTGGTAGTAAAAAAATTATGACCAACCTAGATCAACCAAAAAAATCGATGCGAGTGGCCTTAGCAGTTATATGTACTTTTGGTTTTCTAGTTGGTTTGAGCGTTTGGTGGTTGCAACGCCAAAACCCTCTAATCCCCGCGGAAGCAAAGGGGTTGAGTTTGCGGGCCAGTTTAGAGTTGCAACAAAGCCTCGAAGCCTTGTTAAAAGAACCCCAATGGGCTTACCTGCAACCGAGTTATTCCAAATATGCGTCTGGAATCGGTCATGGCCCTCTGTGGCTCAGTGACGCGGGCATTAAGGGCAGCGCCTATGATGTTGTCAAAGTGATTGAAGACTTGGGCTCGCATGGTCTTGATTCTGCCGAATTTCATTCGCCCGCGGTCTTCTATAAAGTTGAGCGTTTGCTAAGAGCCAAAAAAGGAAAGCATTCCCTGGTGTCACCTATACTCTGGGCTGAGTTAGAGCTCAGTTTGACAGCGGACCTTTCGAAGTTGGAGTCCCAATTGCGCTTTGGCAAGGTCAACCCCAGGCTTGTCGATCCCGAATGGTTTATCGATGTCAATAAAAGTAGTTTGCCGTTAACGTTCGAAAAATTATCAGAGTTGATACAGCAGCAAAAGATTCGAGAATATATTGAAGATCTTGTTCCCAAAAACCAGCAATACCAAAAATTACGACAAGTTCTACTGCAGCATCAGAAGTGGCGGGTGCAGGGCGCATGGAAAACTGTACCCACCGAAGGACGCTGGCGTTTGGGTGTTCGTGATCCAAAGGTAGTTCCACTGATCCGACAACGATTAGAGGCCAGTGCAGATATTGCTATCCCGACCAGCGCCACCGAAAATCGCGATCTTTTTGATCGAATCTTACTTTCAGGGGTGCAACACTTTCAACGACGCCACGGATTAGAACCAAACGGGAGAGTGGAGGCGGAAACGCTGCAGCAGTTGAATATCCCAATCGAAGACCGCATTCTGGACATCAGGGCTAATCTCGAACGGTGGCGTTGGTTGCCGCGAGAGCAGGATCAACAATATTTATTGGTGAACATCGCTGATTTTAAGCT
>JBILOD010000018.1:0-17628 GCA_044374645.1 Pseudobdellovibrionaceae bacterium
TCATCGGATGCTAAAGATCATGTTTATCAATTAGGTGTTCAGTTTTTTCGTTTAACGAGAAAGGATTTTCTATGAGGTTGCAATTCAGACTAAAAGAATTAAGTTTATTTGCTCTATTTCTTTTTTTTCAAGGAAACAGTTTTGCTCACGGTGTGCGTGGAGGGGGTAACTTCACCGCTGCTGATTTTCGAGCACTTGCCGAGAAAATCAAGGTTGACCTTACTGTCGCGCAAGCCTGGGATAGAATCGGAGTTTCAGTAACGGAATATGATTCTGCGATTAGCACAACGAATATCCTTTGCGCCTCAGGCACCCGTCTGAGAACGCTCGTCATTCAAAAATACCATGCGTTCTATGAACCAAAAGTGAAGACTATTTTCCTGAATTGTTTGGTGTGGCAAAAAGGGGTCAACCTTGGGATGAAACAGACTTTGATACATGAATACATGCGTGCCATTGGCAAGGAGAGTGCTGATTATAGTATCTCCGCTCGGGCTCGCAGTTTTCTTCCTCGAGGGGACTCGCTCTCGGCGACGGACGATTTGGAAATCGCCATTCATGAGGGTGACGTCGAAGGAATTTTCGATGCGTTACAAAATGGTGCGAATCTCAATTGGGATTATTCAGGCGGCAATGCCCTCTGTCAAATTGTCAATCTTGAGGGTATGAGCCTTGTAGAAACGATCGACGAAAAAGGAGAACGAGTGAGGGATGATAGTCGATCGGGGGCTCTCCTCTCTGTCGACGAGAAGGTGGCTTTGATCTATTTACTGAAGAGTAGAGGTATTAATCCAAACTTACCTTGTGACTGGAAAGGCGAGACTGCGATTTTTAAGACTATGAATCCAGTGATAATGCAGGCCCTAATTAAAATAGGTGCTGATCCGCGGGTGAAGACTAAGAATGGCACAGAGGCCTTAATTGGCTTTTTGTTTGGTTACGAACATTATTCAAATAAGGCATACTTCAGAAAGATAGTTAAAATCTTTTTGGATCTTGGCGCAGATCCTCGGAATTGTTTTGAGGATGGGTCAGGTTGCATTGATACCCACTTTGCAGTGGGTAATGAGGATCTGGCAATTTTATTGAAATCCTATTTGAAGTAAGATCCCTCCTGGGACTATGGGACTATGGGACTGAGGCCAGCCCATCCCTTAAGGACTCTGGATGCCGGCAAGAGCCGAACCACTGAGAGTGTTGGGTATTTTGAATACACTCTCTCTATGGTTCGGTAAAAATTTTTAGATTCAGTCAGCCCAAGAATTTCAGGCCCTCGCTTATCGAATTGGAATTTTCAAATAGCGGGCGCCATTTTTTTCTTCGGGGGGCAAGTGACCTCCATCAATATTAACTTGCACGCTGGGTAATAGAAGGCGAGGAGCGGCGAGAATTTTATCACGTTTGTTCCTGGCCGCGACGAAGTCTTCTTTGCTTGTGTCTCCACGTAATTGAATATTTTCGCGCTTTTCTTCTCCAATCGTCGATTGAAATAAAACATCCTTGCGACCCATTTGGTAATCGTGACCTACAAAGACTCGGGTATGATCTGGGAGTTTGTAGATGCGACCGCTGATAGAATCAAAAAGATCTGACGCGCTACCAGCAGGGAAGTCACAACGACCTGTTCCATGATCAGGCATAAACAAGGCATCCCCAGTGAAGATTGAATCATCAATCAGGTAACTTGCGCAGGCAGGAGTGTGACCGGGGGTGTAAATGGTTTTTATATTGATCGTGCCAGCACTGATGGTTTCACCATCCTCCAGGAGCTTGTCAAACTGACTGCCATCAACTTTAAAATCCTCGGGTAGATTAAAAACACCCTTGAATAATTTTTGGACTTCACGAATCCGGGCGCCAATGGCTACCTTTGCATTGGGATACTTTTTCTTGAGTGGCTGGGATCCAGAAAGATGGTCAGCATGGGCATGGGTTTCCAGAATGTAATGAATTTTTAAGTGGTTGCCGTCGACATACTGACTCAGTTTATCAACAGATTGATAAGACACTTTTGACGCCGCAGGGTCGTAGTCAAGAACTGGGTCGATAATAATGGCATCACGTGTGGCCTCGTCATAAACAACATAGGTGAGAGTGTAGGTCGCTGGGTCAAAAAAATCTTTAATTCTAAGATTCATATTTGTTCTCCTTCACAGTGGTTCATACCTTTCATCCTAGCGAATTCGTGGGTTAGAAAATATGTTCCAAGGCATCTTTTAAAAAACGTTTACAAAAGCCCTTTTAACATGCCGAACCAATAAATCTTCGGCAATAGGTATCGTTTTAGGATCCAGTACACAAACCGTTCTTTCGTCGGGTCCAGCGGAAAGCTGGGTAGAAGTTTCCCATCGTAACCAAACTCTGCAAGCATCACTGAACTTCGGCTAGTAACAAGTGGGCATGATGAATAGCCATCATATTTCGCAGAAGGCTCACGACCATTAATGACATCAACCAAATTATCAATAAGCAATGGCGCCTGCTTGCGAATGGCCGCTCCTGTTTTAGCATTTGGAATACCGGTAACATCGCCAATTCCAAATACATTTTTAAACTTTGGACTCTGTAGAGTGTATTGATCCACTTGCAACCATCCCTTTTGTGGGCCATCAGTCCAGGCCAAAGGGCTTTCGGCGATGAAATCAGGAGGCGAGTTAGGAGGCACAACATGGAGAAGGTCATACTTGATTTCCGTTTTTTCACCGAGGCCGGCAACCACGGGAGCAGGAGTAGGGGCACAGCCTGGAGCCAGGGGTGCTGGTGGCGGCGCGACTTTTTCAAAAACTGCAATTTTCTCATTGGCGCGAACTTCAACTAACTTCTGTAAATAATGTGTTTGAAGCCCTCGGGAATCTGCAATTTGCTGTAACGGTTTTGCAAAGGCGGGGATCCCAAAGATGGCCGGACTATTACTGTAAAAATGAATTTGTGCTTTATCGCGCATTCCCTTGGAGCGAAAGAGCTCGTCGGTCAGGTACATGATTTTTTGGGGAGCTCCGGCGCATTTAATTGGCATGGGTGGGACTGTAAAAATAGCGGTACCGCCCGTGAAAGCGTTGATTTGTTCGAAGGTCTTTTCTGATTGTTCAAAATCGTAAATGGAACAAAGACCGTTTTTACCAAGGTTGCCCTCGAGTCCTTTGATTTTCGCAAAGTCAACTTTCAGGCCAGGCGATAAAATTAAATACTCATAGGAGAGTGTATCGCTCGATTGAAGCTTTACCTTGTTCTGCTCTGGCATGAGTTCAGAAACTCGATCTTTGATCCACTGAACTCTAGAGGGGATTACCTCTTTCATGGGTTTTGCCGTTGACTCCTTGGACACAATTCCGCCGCCAACGAGAGTCCATAGTGGCTGGTAATAGTGGACTTCGGTAGGTTCAATAACTGCGATTGAGTCTTTGGGAAATTTCCTTTGAAGTCTTGCTGCCATGGTAATCCCACCAGTGCCACCACCCACAATCAAAAAGCGAAATTGTTTATTCATGTAGAATCCTTTCAATGGTTTTATTTACTTAGAGGTAATTTGTTTTCGACAACTCGATAAAGAGCCATTCCCACTAACATCGCTACAATAAAAAGTGCCGGATTTAACGAAAAAGTGGCCAGGGAGGTGATGGCTGGTCCCGGGCAATAGCCACCGAGACCCCAACCCACTCCGAAGAGTAGAGCGCCCAGGATGAGTGAGCCTGTTAAGTCCTTTCGGGCTGGAACTTGGTAGGTCTTTGCAAACACCGGCTGTTGAAATCGTGGTTTGATGAGAAAAAAGTAACCAGCATGCACTAGGATCGCACCGACCATTACGAAAACTAAACTGGGGTCCCATGCACCAAAGAGGTCAAGAAATCCCATGACTTTTTGCGGCTGGGTCATTCCTGAGATGTTAAGTCCTACGGCAAATAAAAAACCTACAATGAATGCGGTGACAATATTTTTAAGAGTCATATGTGATCCTTATTGGAGTAAAGTGTGTTTGATAAAGATAGTGACGATGCCGGCTGCAATAAAAGTGACAGTCGCGACAATTGATCGGATCGATAATCGGCTGATGCCACACACTCCGTGCCCACTGGTGCAACCACTTCCCATGATAGTCCCAAATCCAACCAGCAGGCCGGCAACTATAATGGTCGGCAAGTCAGTGTTTGCGGTATCGATAAAGCCTTCGGGCCGTCCGATTTTCATAACAATACCACCCAGGAACAAGCCAAGTACAAACGTCAATCTCCAAGCCCAATCTTGGGAAACGTACTTAAACAAGCCATTCACGATTCCACTGATGCCAGTAACTCTACCGTTGAAATGCATCATCACGACAGTGGCAAAACCAATGATGGCGCCCCCGAGGAGTGCATAAATGTAATCAGGATTCATAAGGTCCTCCATAGGTTAATCTCTTTCAACGGGTAGTTGAAAATCATTCCACCGAATCATTCCGCCAGTCATATTAAAAACATTCTTAAGCCCCAATTCTCTAGCCATTAATGTTGCTGTTCCGGATCGACTTCCACTGCGACAGATAAAAACAATGACTTCATTTGGGTCTTTGACGGACTCAATAAGCTCCTCGACGTCAGGACCTAAGGTGACCAAGCTTGCGCCAGCGACATGTCCCAATTCATTATTGAATTCATCGGGTCGACGCACATCTACCAGACGCAATGTTTTGCCATGTTTGTGTACTTCATCAACATCGATTTCTGGAATACCGTCGCGAACGTATGTTTTTAATTTATGATTGTCCAGCATTTGAAATTCCTCCATAAAATTAACTATAACTGACTGCTCCTGCTCAGACTATGTTCTGAGACATCATTCCGTTTCGAGACACTCGGTGAGCGCCTACAAATAGGTTTATTGATCCTGGGCAAACTGAATCAATTTAGGGCGACTCAGAATCTCGATATCGCGTCCCTGTTGTGAAATCAATCCAAGGTCTTCTAATGCTGCAAGTCCTCGAATAATTGTTGGTCCTGTACTGGCGCAAAAATTCGCAATTTCACTCCGCGTCCATTTGTGGTGAGGGTGAATCTCTTTTAAGTAAAGAATAGAGCTAGCCAACCGTTTTAAAACTTCTTCATCCGCAATTTTAAGGCGCTGGGTTTCAGCGAGACCAAGTTCTTTAGCGAGGGTCGCTATGACGAGGCGCGAAGCCTGTGGGAACGTTTTTAAAATCTCTTCGACCACGCGGCTTGGTACCATGCCAATTTCAGAATGTTCCAAGCAAATCGCGCTTCCATAATAAGACTCATTAGCAAAGAGTGCGCGGTGACCAAAAAAATTATTCTTAGCAAAAAGCCGCAGCAAATGTTCACTTCCTTTTGAGGATGTTGTGACCAAGCCCACAAGTCCGTCTTTAACAAAATATATGCCGATAGGTTTTTCACCGCTAGCGTAAATAATCGAACCCTTTTTGTAGTACTTAACATGGGTATTCTTCTCAATAATCTGGGAAGCTTCAGTGGGTAAATGACTCCAAAAGTTCAACTGTGCCATATTGTGCCTCGAGATTGGTCGTAGCAGTAGGCTAATACAGCTCTTTGAGGCCTTCAACAGGATTTGGGTGAGATTCGAGGGTTTTCACTTTTTCTAAAAAGCTAACGAGATTTCCCTGAGTGCTGTCCAACAGTCGTTGGAAATCACTGAGGTCTTCAATGTATGTTCTAAAAAGCATCAGCCGAGCATTATTGAGTGGGATCTTATCAAAGTTGCCATAGCTCTGACTTTTTAAGCGAGGGCGCACATTCTCCCGAAAGCGCTTTTGTAGCTCTGCAAACTTGGTCTCCCGAAGTTCGATATCATGATCTTTGTGGTCTTTATAGAACTCGTTTAGAAGTTTGATTTCTTCGGAAATGAATTTTGAAAAGGTTTTTTGATCTTCGTTTTCTGCCTTAATGGCCTCAATATGAGGGGAGTTCGGCCCTTCAATTTCTAAATAAAAAATCTCAGTGCCTTTGTCGCCGACAAAACTGGCGAGGCGCTCATTAAAGTCAGCGTTGCTCTTGATGTATAAGGTTGAGTGCACAGATTCATGGATAATTGTATTGACCAAGTCTTCTTCAGAGTATCGAACCATGGAAGAAAGCAAGGGATCACTGAACCAACCGAGTGTGCTATAGGCACTCACTCCACGAACGAAGGTGTCATAGCCCTCCGCTTGCAGGTTTTTAGCTTCCTCAGTGGCGTCGGCTTCATCCGGAAAGCCCTTATAAGGTACGGAGCCGACAATGGGAAAATGCCATAGATAGTGTTCTAATCTCCACTTTGGTGAAGCGTTCACGGCCCAAACCACATAGGGCCGCTTGAGTTGGACATAAGTTGAATAATTTTTGCCAACCTTGAGCTGCAAACGTTCTTGGGCAAAGGAGCGTATTCTCATTGTGAGTTCTAACTTAGCGCGCTCTTCCTTGGTGAGATCATCCCTTTGAAGCACTTTTTCAATCGGTTCGCGGTGGTAAAGAATATTCATTTGGTTATAGGCGCTCTTCGCCAAATAGGTAATTTGGCATCCCATGAGAAGAAAACTGCTGAGTATGGCAGTGAAGTAGAGTCTAAGGTGCCCTAAAGCATCCATGTAATTCCTGTTCGGGCCGCGACGTCATTGGTAGACGTCGCATCATCCTTCCAGACGTCAAGACTTGTAGTCAGACCAAAGTTTTCTGTCAGTTTAATTTTCATGCCAACGCCGTAGGAAGGGACATAGCCAGGGGATGGGGTTGTTTCAAACGATGGAGTTCCTTCATCCTGAGTGATCTGTTTCTTTTCAATATAAGCTGCCCCGCCCTTGATGAAGGGTTGAAATGTCGAGCGTCGATCCGAAAAACCCAAAATGAGGTCGCTCCCGTAGACAGTGGAGTGTTGGGTGATGGTTCGGATAGGTTGGCCTGTATCCTTCTCCTTTCGGATCGCGAGTCCCTTGGTATAGCTGAACTCTAAGGCAATGCGTTCCCAGAGGTAAAAAGAAACTGAACCCGACACCATCTCTGATTCTACAAAGTTTTGTTCGCTGAAGGAAGTTTTTTTATAGCTTTGCGACAGTCCAAACTCCGTGAATACGGCGAGGCCTGATGTTGGGTAAAAAGACCCGAGAATGGCAATAGTATAAACTAAAAGTGTTTTCATAGATTTGATTCTAATGACCAAAATGAGCCTTGGGCAGTCCTGAAAATCAGCGAGAATTATCAGTAAACCGTCAATAGATATTTGAGTATGATCAAGCCGTCTTCATTTACCATTCCTTTGGGAGGGTGTGGGATAAATCCGGCCTTTTCGAAGGCCTTAACGGCAGCGGAGTCATAGTCCTTCTCGCCAGAGCTTTTCAGTAGGACTACTTTCAAAATTTTGCCATGAGGGTTCAGAATCACATCCAGGCGAGTGGCCCATCCCCCTTTAGGTCGGAGTTCAGGAGTGTTTCGGCGACTATGAATGGCGGCCATCAATTCTTCTGTCCAGTTTGGCCGAAAGGCCTCTTCCACTCGGGCATGGAAGGTGTAGTACAAATGGCGGTCCGTGTTTAGCGCGGTGAAGTTCCCAAGTTCTACTTGTTTGTCGATCTGGTTACCAAAAGTTGAAGGCGCCATTTCGAGAGGATTATTTTGCTCCATTCGCGCTTCTGATTTAGCGAAGAAATCGCCTGGCCCTTTGGGGGCGAGGTAGGAATTTTCCATAATTTGACTTTTTGACTTTTGTGCCATCTCTTGCCAGCGATTCTTAGTGATGCCGATCAAATTCGCTTTCATTTCTTTCTTCACGCGTTGAACTTGCATTGAAAGATGGTCCGCCTTCTTTTTCAGGGCTTCGAGTGAATCATCGAGAAGTTCTTTGGGGGCTTCAGTGAACCGAATGGGAGCCCGGTCATCTGGAATGACAACGGGCGGGCCTTGGATGAGATCGACTTCGACGGGTCGATGAGTTCGTGGGCCAGGTCCGGGCGGTAACTTAATGACAAAGCTGCCCAAGTAGCCACCAAGATGAACTAGAATACTTAAGGTAATGAACAACCAAACTAATCTTTTAACCACCACAACACTATAAGTGGCTGGACGAAGGTCTGGCAACTGTTTCGGGTTTCGGCTTTCTAGAGTTAAGGCCATTCAAATCTCACTGTTTCAATTTGGTACATAAAAACACACCTACTGAGGTCTGGATAGGCCCAAAGTCCCATATTTTTTATTTAGGAAGACTTAGGGCCCCCTAAAGTCTCCCAATGAAACGCCGATAAGAAAGGCATCGGAGGTCAAATGGGAGATGTCATTGATTTGAAAGCAAAGCGAAAAGGGCATGGGTCCGCAGAAGATGGGACTCAAAAAGCTCCGGTCATGGATATCACCACCCTGCGTGAGGAGCAGATACAGGCAGATCGCCGAGAGGCCAAACGAACAATACTCAGTGGCTTCATTGGCGCTTCTGTGGTCATTCCTGGTCGCGGACTTCTTAAGGTCTCAATTTTTGATATTTCTAAGGGCGGATTGGCCTTTGATATGAATGCTGAAGCGGGGCATTTTCGTGACGGCGAAGAAGTGGCAATTCGATTTTACTTCAGCCATAACGTCTACTTTCCGTTTATAGCACGGATCACAAGTTCTCGTATTAGCCTCGAGGAGGGCATCGCTCGTCATGGAGCAAACTTTGTCTCTGATCTATCGAATATTCATGTAATCCACCACTTTGTGGATTTCCTGGAATCCGTCGCATCGGACTTGAAGACGGACAAAGGTGATTTGTTTATTAGTGGTTTCGGAGGATAGCCGCTTCGAGGCTTCTTAATAATTCTGCGCCATGTAACTTTGCACTTCACAAAATAGGCCCTAGACATTTGGCTAGCCCTCGATTGCAATAGAGGAGTAACACCAAGGGAGGGGTCTTTGGCCAAACAAAATCGCCGAAAAATTGTTGTTGATACGAATGTTATCTTATTTGATGCCCTGGCTATTTGTAAATTTCAGGACGCTGATGTCTATGTACCAATTTCGGTCATTGAAGAGATTGACCGATTTAAGCGCGATCTCGGAGAGAACGGACGGAATGCTCGTCAGTTCAGTCGCTTTGTCGATGTCTTGCGCGATAAAGGCTCTCTAGCGGGCGGTGTTCAGCTCGATAATAGTGAAACCATCATTTATATTACCATTGATGCGCCTCAATTGGGTGTGCTGAACGATGACAAAGTTGACAATCGAATCTTGGCCACGGCACTTTCTCTGCAAAAGCAGTTTCCAAAACAACCCGTTGAACTGATCACTAAAGATATCAATTTGCGGATTAAGGCGGATGTTTTGGGGGTTAATGCCAGAGATTATGAGCCTGAAAGCGTCTCTGCTGATGATCTTTATGAAGGTTACAAAGAAATTGAAGTGACCTCAGAACAAATCGATCTTTTTTACCAGGAAAAGCGCTTTGTGGTTCCGGATTCATATAAAGTCTACGCCAACGAGTATCTTATTATGAAAAGCACGAATAACAGTAATCACAGTGCTGTTGGGCGCTTTTGCCATAAGGAAAAAGCTATCGTCCCATTGGTGGTGCATACTGAGAACATTTGGGGTATTCATCCTCGCAACGTAGAGCAAAGCTTTGCTCTTGATAGCCTACTCAATAATGAAATCATGTTTGTTTCTTTGGTTGGAAAAGCGGGTACTGGCAAGACCTTGCTGGCTATAGCGGCGGGTTTGCATAAGACTCTTGATGAGGGACACTTCCAGCGATTGCTGGTGAGTCGTCCGATTTTTCCGATGGGTCGTGACATCGGCTATTTGCCTGGAGATATCGAACAGAAATTGAATCCATGGATGCAACCAATTTTCGACAACGTGGAGTTTTTGATGGGTGCCGATAAAAAGGCGGCTGGTCGAGCACAGGAGTTAATCAATCAGGGCATGTTGAATATTGAACCACTCACATACATTCGTGGTCGTAGTATTCCTAAACAATATTTGATTGTGGATGAAGCGCAAAATTTGACCCCACACGAGATCAAAACCATTGTCACTCGTGCCGGCCAGGGAACGAAAGTGGTGTTAACTGGTGACGTTTACCAGATTGATAATCCTTACGTTGATGCAGCTAACTCGGGTCTGACCTATGCAGTGGAACGGTTCAAGGGCCATCCTATTTCTGGGCATGTGACTCTCAGCAAGGGTGAGCGTTCTGAACTCGCTGAGCTTGCCGCAAATATTCTGTAGTTCAAAAGTTTTGTTTTTTGAGAATTCGGGCAGTTTCTTTCTTAGGGAACTGCCCTTCGTTTTACCGAGAACAATAGAACTCAAATTTATGCCAAGCCGGCTTTTCTACAGACATAAATCAACTGGTCGAAACACTAGGTAGATTCTGCTGAAAAAGAGCCAAATTCAAGGCTGCGAGCTTCAAATCGAACGAGGCGTAGGCAGGGCGGGGTTTCCCCTCGGTGAAGGGGTGCCCACGTTGAGTGAGAGATGAAGCGATGGCAACGCAGAAGTTGGCCTTTTTCAGCGGAATCTAGGTACTCCTGGCTGTTGGTAGAGATCTTTAGCTGAATCCATGAAACTGTTAAAGTTTATGACACTTGTTCCGAAGAGAATGACGGATCTCAGAAGAGATTTGATCAAAGGAGGAACAGGATGTTCATTCAAGGTAATCTTCAAGTGGTTTTTGATGCGTTGTACACAATGGGAGTTATTAATCCGGCGTTGAGAGCGGATTGGGCTCCGGCGGATAAAGCAATAAAGCGCAATCCGCTGCGTTTGCAGGAAGTGATTCAAGTGGTGAATCACAGTGGTGGCAATGAAAAGGAACTCATCGAACGCTTGCAAAAATTTGATCAAGAAACTCTTTTGTTTTTAGCCATGGAGGTTGCTCGTGAGTTTGTTGATTTCGAAGATCGCACGACACTGCACTAAATCATATTTAAAATCAAAGTTAAACAAAATATTACTGACTTTTGTGGTGCTCTCGTGGGCATGGCCTACTTCGGCCTGGGATGTAGACCTTTCTCGACGAATTAAAAACGTTGATACGAAGATGGTTGATGAATTGCGGTGGCCCTCAAGCATAAAGCCTGCGGAAGAACTTTTTTCAGGAACTCCCACGCAATCGATGTTGTCGTCCGTGGAGCCGGCGCAATCCATCGTGATCTTGAACACGGAAGAAGGGTTTGTTCCTGATACGGTTCGCTTGCGAAAAGATGGCAACTACAAAATTGTTGTAGCGAATATTAATGAAAACTCCAAAAATTCGAGTTTTATTTTGGATTCTTTTGGTCAGAGTATGGGAACCTATTTTGGCAAACGAAAGTTGTTTGCGTTGCAGCCAAAAGTAAATGGCATTTTCACGTTCTTGTGTCCCGAGACGGGGGCGCAAGGAAAGATAATTGTTTTTTCAGACTCCGAAAGTGCGACCCCGGTCGCGGCTAATCAAACGGATGCGAAAAAGTAAGGACTAATGTGTGAGTGACGAAAGCAATAGCGCCGCGCGGGAAGCGATTAAGAATTTTTTGGGGCCCATCGGATATCTTCTCGATGATCCAACGGTCTCGGAAATTCTTGTAAATGGTCCCGAAGAAATTTTTGTCGAACGTAAAGGCAAGTTGCAGCGTGTGACCGAGGCGAGCTTTCGTAGCGAAGACGATCTATTGGCGGCCATTAATAGTATTGCTCAGAGAGTTGGTCGGCGAATCAACGAACAAGATCCCAGGCTGGATGCGCGTCTCGACGATGGTTCGCGGGTGGCAGCCGTCATTCGTCCCTGTTCATTGAAAGGCCCAGCACTCAGTATTCGTAAGTTCACTCAATCAACTATTGGCCTTAAAGAGTATGTCGAGATGGGTGCATTATCCGCAGACGGTGCTCAGTTTTTGAGTATGGCCATGTACCTTGGCAAAAACATCTTGGTGAGCGGCGGAACAGGTTCAGGTAAGACCACCTTGTTAACGCTTCTTTGTAATTTGATTCCAAATGGTCAACGCCTCATTGTTATCGAAGATGCTCATGAACTCAAAGTGCATTATGAACACGTTTTATTTTTAGAGACTCGCCATGCCGATGCCATGGGTAAGGGCGAAGTGAATATGAAGGATCTTTTAAAAAGCAGTCTGCGATTGCGCCCCGATCGAATTATTGTGGGGGAGGTCCGCTCTAGTGAAGCTCTCGAACTCATTAATGCAATGAACACGGGCCACAAAGGTTGTCTGGGGACCATTCACGCCAACTCTCCTGCGGATGCGATCGTGCGCCTAGAGGCTCTTGCCCAGGGTGGTGATGGCAAAATCAGTGAGAAAGCGCTCCGTTATCAAGTGAGTTCCGCCATTGATTTGATTGTGCAAATTTCGCGGTTAAGTGATGGATCTCGAAAAATCACCGAAATCGCCGAAGTTCGTGGTTTTCTTCCTGATGGCACTTATGATGTGGTTCCGATATTTAAAATGTCGCGTTTAGTTCGTCGCCCTGACGGTAAATTAGAGGGGCGTCTCGAGACCACTGGCGAAATTCCAAGTTTTATGGACGAGATTATAGATAACAAGCTTCCGTTCCCGAAATCCAAATTTCAAAAGCCCCTGCCGAAAACCGGAACCACTTAATACTTTGTCGGTAGCAATTAGCAGCATTGTTGGGTCTTTCTTATAGGCCAAATAACAAATTTGACGTGCAAGGTTTTCCAGCAAGTGTGCCGCCTTCATGGCAGCGCAAATATATCGTTTTGGGAGAATATAAGAGCAACAGCAATATGGCTAATATCGAATTTAAAGTTTGGAGAGAACTGTTTCTAGCATTGACCAAACGGCTCAAGCAAGTCCAACAGGAGTTAGTTTCCTAAAAAACCGACCCACTATGAAGAGAGTAAATCCATATTTGTTAAATCTGAACAGCCCTCTGGCTTAAAACCCGAAGGGCTACAGAAAACTACTGTCAAAAAATTTGACACTCCACTCAGCGTCCAAAAAGTCATTTTTTGCTACCCATGCACTTCCTGAAATCCAAAAAAACTCCTTCTGACTCACGGATTTGAAGAGTATCTGGAGTACTTGACCCCAGATCCTTCGAAAGGAGTGGCATATATTTTGAAGGTAGCCTTTGGCGCGAATTGAAGGGAACGTCCAACGGTGGCCATGAATCGAGGGAGATCCAATTGATGATGTTTTTGAGTCTATTTCGATCATTGATCCTGTTTGCATTCCGGTTTGAATCCGGCCAAATACGATCTCGCTGTCAAAAATATCACCAGATCCTCAGCCAAAGGAAGATCATCGCACTCATTTTTCTTCAAACCCTTACAATGGCCTCTGTCTCTTTCGCATCCGAGACCGCCCTCCCGCCCTCAGTCCCCTCCCCTTCGCTCACGATACAAGATCTGCGTCATGCCCTGGTCACAAGACTCCAAAGAGTTCCTGAATACCGCTTTATTCAAAAGGAAGCGGACAGAATGGGAGTTAAAGTCTATTTATTTGGCGGAACCGCAGCGGCCTACGCCCACTATGTCAAATGGGATTTACTCCGCGAAATGGGCGACCTGAGATTTCAACCAGATCGGTTTGATTATGACTTCACTCATATTTATCGCTCCAATCAGGATCTCGACATTGTCGTTGATGGATCTGCCGAACAAATCAAGGATCTTCAGATTCGACTGCAAGAGGTTTTTCCGCATTTTCAGGGGGCAAAGGAAGCATGGGAGGTTCGATCACTGCGAGAAAAGGTCAATGGCAAAATGGCGCTGCTCGATAACCCGGATTTCCTTCATCAAAATACGGATTCTAATTCGGTCGGACTGATCGCCATCAATGAATCTAACGAGTTACTGGCCGTTCGTGATTTGAGAGAATGGGATAAATCGGATTCTCAATTTCTCAAAGATATCGTCAGCAACCAGCTTCACTACTATCAGTCCAAACTCCACCCAACAACTGAACTCGCCAGGGCCGGTCGCAATCCGGAGATTTTCTCTGTCATTCGCTATCTGATCAAGGTGGTTCAATTTGAACTCGATATGAACGCTGAGGATTTATCGCAGATTCAGAAAGTGATCGAACAGTTTGATCCAGCGAATTTGGTTGGCGATACCGCCTATCAAACGCGATGGTTTGAGAACAATTCGGTGAAGCTCATTCAAAACGCCGTAAACATTGAATACGCTTGGAATCTGACTGAAAAATTTGGTTTGAGGAAAAAACTCATTGCCCTATCAAACAATGCAGGGACGATTGGTTCCATGGCATGGTGGCTTTCGAGAGAACCTCTCCGCAGCAAGGCCGTCGGTCAAGGACGAGGGCGTTCCGCCAAGGACTTGAAGATCGATGTTGTCGCTCACGAAACAACTTCATTTTCAGCTTATGAATCCATCACTCGAGCGCACACTGGCGAGGCCAACGTCTTAATTTCAAGAGAGAATGTCCCCGGAGAAACGGCCCTTCTGGGGGAGGGTTTTTATACGCGCGTGGGTCGTATTGGAGCTAAAGGGACTGGACTCACAGTTCGCTTTCACCTTGATCCTAGTGCCATTGATGGTATCGACTTCCGATATTATCCTGAGAATGACTATGTTGTTGTGATCAATAAGAGCGCCCTCAGGGTCATCCCCGAATCACTCAGTCTTGGGCCTCTCGAATATTTTCAAATGATTGACAGTTTTGACCACAATGAAAAAGGCGTTCTCGAAAAGTTGAAACGCCGTCTCGCCAATCAGGTGAGTCTGCTGAGCGCTAAAGACCTCGTTGAACTCACTGATTTTTTAATGGGGCCAGCCACTTCCTCATGGACGATCCCGCAATTGGGAGCCAACACCCCTTTTATTCCGCATTCAATTCGCGAAGTGATTTCCTCTGGCATTATCAATCTGCTTCCGCAGGTCAAGGCCGCGCTCTTTCAGCGACCAGACTGTGAGCAAGGAGCCCTGAGTTATTATTTTTTAGACTATATCCAAAATTCAGGGCAGCAGAATGAAGTCTTAATGAGTGAACTGGATCAAGTTCTTACAAAAAAAGCTGCGACCATTCCCAGAAGAAAAGCGATTGTTGTCGCAAACAAGCAGCCTAATTTTCCAAAACCCATTGGAAAGGTCATTGAGAACGGCCTCATTAAAAAACTTCCCAAGCTCCGCAATGCACTTCTAAGGCGTGCCCTTCAAGAACTTAAAAGTCCAGATTGGATATGGAGCGAGCTCATTGCTTTTGTTCGCCGGCATCAGTCTGCTTTTGCCGAGAACTCACAAACGGTTGAATTCGAAATTCTCTATCAACAAAAAATGATAATGCAATTACGAATATTTGGCAAAGTTTCCCTTTTGAGTGAGGCACGAACAGAATTGGTTGAATTCGTGAACTCCGAGTCCTTTGCTCAGTCTGATGAGGCCAAAGAACTCTACACCAAACTCTTTTTAAGTCCCAGTCTACAGGGTGGATTTGGTGGGCTAAACTTGTACTATCAGATCCAAAACCCTAAGGTCCTCGCTCAAATTGCCAAATTGGTCCCCTCCGATAAAATTGACGCCCTCGTCGGACCTGATCATCAGATTTGGAGAATCCTCGATCCCTTCAAAGAAGAAATTAAGCAAAGACTGCTCACCGAATCGGAGGCTCGAAGCACCTTCGCAAGACTCATTCGGCAACAAATGGCAGGAATTTGGACGAAGTCCACTTATATACAGCAAACGTCGGTCACACCGGCACCTAATGCTTTCTATTCACTTTCGGCGAAAGTCCTTGAGGCGAAGGACTTTTTGAGTCAATTCTCGACGAGTGAGATTTTTGAATTACTTCTCATATCCCAATTTTCACACAACCCGAAATTTCATCAAGGCTTTCCGTCTGAGATTACTCCGTTGCTCCAAGCAGAATGGGACCATAGAAAACGTCACCCTTTATCTTTAGAGACACAGACTAAGATCTCAACCATTTTGAAAATGCAATTTGAGTTCGATTTAGGGTACCGGCTTTCTCAAATCATTGACCCTGTTATTGGAAGGGTCATGAAACCAAGTGATGCCACCATGATGCAGATACTCTACGGTGATTTCAACGAACGGGTGAAGGCACTAAAGACTGAAATGCCTCTCACTGCGTTGACGGTGATTGAATTAGTTTTCTTTGGAAAATTAATCTCTAAAATCACCAAGGCTCCTTTTGACGCGTTTGTAGACTATCAACAGGCCATCATTAAAAAGTATTTAAAACTCGGGAGTGAAGCCCTGACCATTGGGCCACGTGCGGGTGAGTATGTTGGTGGACCAAAAGCTACGTCGTCATTGGCAATGTCAATATTAAGGTCACGTGATCTTTTTCAAGCCTGTGCAAAGGTTCCTATGGAATTTGCTGCGTTTCTTTTAGCTTACGCAGAGCCTAGCCTCCTCAGAGCTAACTTCCCAATGGATCTCGCTACTCCCGAGGTAGGAGTGGTCTTTGAGGCATTGAAAAAGGCCTTTGAAACTCACCCCAGTTTGGACTACCGAATTGAAGCCTCAACCGAATTCATTGATCCCTTTCTCAGACTCAACAAGTACAACAAACGTTCGGAAACACTCCCCCTATGCTCCGAACAGCTAAAATAACTTACATAGATTCTGCTGAAAAAGTCCAACTTCTTCTTTGGCCGCGCTTCAACTCTCACTCAACGTAGGGGAACTACGCCTCGTTCGATTTGAAGCTTGCCGCCTTGAATTTGGCTCTTTTTCAGCAGAATCTAAGTAATAGTGCGGAGTGTGAAACTATATTGCATGAAATTTCACATCATTTGGGGTTGGTCGACGAATATGTTGATTTAGATTTTCCTTGTCGAGTGCCAATGGAAGGGGAAAACATCATGAAACACCAGAAAGATGCATTGGAGAGGGCCAAAACTGATTCAAAAGCCGAGTCAACAAGTGCTACCCTTTCAGCAGGTGTCTATTCATGGGAACAAATTAATAGTATTATTTACCCACAATGTGCTAATAAAAACACCCACTATTATGCGCGAGCAAAGAAGGCAAACCTTACCTCAGATCAATGTCAACCGACCAGCAAATAGGATTCCGAAAGAATTTCCTTGAGATCGTGGAAGGATTTTTCAATGAAAAGGAGGACGAGCCAATGGAAGAGGAGGCCCCTTCGGCAAGCCAATCAGAGGTTGTTTCGTAGTTGAATATTGGAAAATGAACCAACAAATTCAGAAAATAGGAAATCGGTGACTGAGCTTATTACTCAGAGAGTTTGCCAACTGACAACTTTCGCCTAAAGTTGTCGGCTGAAAGCATATACTCATTACAGATCCGCCGTTACACAGTGGCCAGAACTAAGGCCGTCCGCCGAGTTTAACGAAAGGATCAGAATGAAAACATTCCTATTTTCTACAATACTTTTGGTAACAGCCTCTGGATGGGGGCGTCCCACAACGATTTCTATCACCTCAGAGGAACGCCTCATTCTGAAGGAGAATGCCACCAGCTTCAGGTATATTTCGGACCAGAAATTAGTCTCTCCCCTTTGTGGGCGTTTCAAATTAAGTCTGATCGGGACACCTTATTGGTCACACTGGCATGAGAAGAGAGTCAATGTTTGGAGTAGTGCCAACCAAAAGGCAATTGCTTCTGACTTTAATATACCTTCATCATTGATCTGCAAAATTATTCCTTATGAACTTACAATTACATCAACCATTGAGATTCCGAATAAGGGGGAAATTGAATTTA
>JBILOD010000301.1:0-5339 GCA_044374645.1 Pseudobdellovibrionaceae bacterium
AGAATTTTCTCATGTGACCCGCTAGCTCAGTTGGTAGAGCACATCCCTTTTAAGGATGGGGTCGATGGTTCGAGCCCATCGCGGGTCACCAGTTTTTTTCTCTAGGTCCCCATCGTCTAGAGGCCTAGGACACCTCCCTTTCACGGAGGATGCAGGGGTTCGAATCCCCTTGGGGACGCCAATTTCTTTCAGATATTTGGCTTTTTGTAAACTGCGATGTCAACTCGCTCGATGAGGTAATCTCATCTAAAGAATCTCAAAATTCATTAAATTTAAGAATTTTCTCATGTGACCCGCTAGCTCAGTTGGTAGAGCACATCCCTTTTTATGTTGGGGTCGTTTGTTCGCGCCCATCGGGGGTCAACCTTTTTTTTCTCTAGGTCCCCATCGTCTAGAGGCCTAGGACACCTCCCTTTCACGGAGGATGCAGGGGTTCGAATCCCCTTGGGGACGCCAATTTTCGCTGAAGGCATTGGCTACCGGATTTTTGGTTTTCTGGTTTCAAAGACTCTCAAAATATTTCTTAAAGTTGTTCAAAATTGCCTGCCAACCATTCATTTGCATTTCTTCTGGATTCTGCTTTTCGGCATCAAAAACTGTGACAATCTTTGTTTGCCCATCAAGACTTTCAAACTCCGTTGATGATGTTCTTCCGTCCGGCATTTTTAGTACTAGCTTAGCCTGAGGGATAACCTCTTCGTAAAGGCCCTCAAAATCAAATCCAAAACTTCCGTCTTTTGCTTCCATTCGGGCTTTATATTGCCCGCCGGGACGCAAATCGTTTTCCGCGTTTGGACAACACCAATCCTCAATCGCAAAGTTCCATTTCGTGATATGTTCCGGCTTTGTCCATGCATCCCAAATTTTAGAGTGCTCACCCTTTACAATTGTTTCGATTTTTAGCTTTTTAAAACTCATAAAATTTCCTTCCGTTGTTTTTTAAATAAAGTTTGAATGTAGTTTTTTTAATGGTCGATTGATTGCGACGCTATATCACTACCGCCCGTAGCTTTTGCCAAGATAAACGACCCTTGAATGACTGACTGGGTGTGAAGAGCCAATACTTTCTTTGCAGACCTTGCGGATCTCGGGATTAGAATTATAGGTCTCTTGCAAAAGTGTACCGAAAAGACAAGTAAACTCTGAAGTTTTCCCGCGAAGAATTTCCTTACGAGATTCAATATTGCCAAGAAGCCTCTCTAGTGGATCTTCAGGACTATGATAGGGCGCCGACCTAGGAAAATCGGTTGTTACAAGCAACCAGTGTTGCGCGGCAGATACCCCAAGGGCTACTTTTGACTCAAAATATTGAAAGAAGGTTCCTTTTCTTACACCGGCAGCATCGCATTGATCTCCTACCGCAGTCGAAGCATAGCCCTTATTGCGAATGAGTGAAAACGCGGATTCAAGTAGTTTTTCTCTAGAAGTTTTCTTCGTGGAGTCTTTGCGAGTTCGGCTCATCGTAACAATAAACCAACCAGTTAGTATATGGTCAAACGAAAACCGTCTTGGGATTGAATAGGAATTGAATCGACTTTGAATAAGTTAATGCCTTTTCCGATTTAAATTCCTTGGCATTACGTAGTCCATCCCGCGCAAGCGGTTCGCAAGTCATCGACGTAGGTAGGCCAACGTCTTTCAGGATCAACAACTCAGATAAGAAGCCTTAGTTCAAGGTTCTACGGATTGTTATCCCACTCAACGGCGCGGATAGGCCGCGTTAACTCAACGGCGCGGATTAGCCGCGTTAATTCAATCAAGATTTGTTTAGCTGAATCGAAAAAAATTTCTGAGCGTTCCGACGCCGTACTTTTACGGTCGTAGGCACACTTGCGCCTAAATTTTGGCGTCTTTTTGCGATCACTTCCCTCGTGGTGAGTGGAGTTGTTGTGCGCGTGCTCACCGTCAGGGCTCACAGATCCATTTAAGTCGGATAAGACTTATCGTGGCGTAGCTAAATTTTGGTAGGCCTGCACTTATTGTGCAGAATCCGCGGTTCAAACCCTTTCACATCCCAACATCAAACCCTTGTCTTGACAATCTCAAGACCGAGCTATGCGGTTGTCAAAGAGCTCAATCGACTCTCGGGCTCTGCGCCGTCGAGTGTATATGGGTGCACACTTGATCCGGGAAGCACCAACTCTCTTTGAGCTCTATCACCCCCTTGAAGTATTTGACTGGAACTCGAAGCCACAGGGCCTTCGCACGTTCTTGGATCTTAGCTGGAAAATTGATAAATTTTCGTCTCGTCTTTTTCGCCATGGATAATTGCTCGGGATTATCCATGATGGCCAGGAACCTCATCAGATTATGGGCAATCATCGCAAAGATGTACCAAGCTCGATTGGCCACAGGTTTACGGCAGGGAAGATTATTCAGAGAATAACCGTATTTAGCTTCCTTGTTCATATTCTCTGATGAACCACGTTTTTGGTGGTGAACCATAATCTCCTAATGGCTTCACTCGTTTAAATCCAAGTTCGTAACCACAGCGTAGTAATCCCATCCTACCGACTCAGCGATGCCGGCCGCATCGAACAGCGAATCGGCATTTTTATTTTTCTCGCTGTATTTACAAAAACTCTTCCACGTTCGTGTAACAATAATCGGGAATAAAAGCTTGTCTTCTGCCCAGCCAGGGGTCCACCAGAGTCTTCCCAATTGGACTTTCGGGGCCTCCATGCCCTGACGAGCAAAGGTCTTTAGTTCCTTTTCTGTGTAAGTCCAATCTTTCCAGTCCACGCCTTGCTCATCCAGAAATCTGTGCCAGAATGTCGTCGCTTTATTGGCTGTGATGGTAAACAACAACTCTCGCCCCATACACGCAGCGATAGTGCTCTGATTGCAAAACGCAGAGTCCATTCGAACATAATCGAACCCCCTCCGTTTGCGCTCCACCTGTGGAACTGTTGGTGAATAAATATTGTTGATCATGATATCAGCCTCAGTGCCGGATTTGGTGTTACCTGGACGCACCCAAAACTGATGGCAAAAACCGAGCGAGCTGAAGGCCACCTGAGACTCCAAGGACCACTCATTCTTGTAGTTCCAGGTTACACCCTCGATCAGATCGCCATAGTGTTTGTGATAGGTGGAGTCGATATCCACGATTCAATCATTACCAATCACTTTTGAATGCTCTAAAATGACCATTTGATGCAGAGTGTGACTCATAATGTTCAGAAACTGGTTGAGGTCATCAACAAGGACTTATTCAAAATCATTCAGATAAGCGAGTATTGTGCGAGAAGCCGGGACATCGTCGTCGAATAATCCCATTAAAAACTCATCGTCACGAATCTCCTCTTAATCCTCAACACTCTCAACCCCTAACAAATGGCCCGCAATCAGCGTCAAAGCCAGAGGACCACTGCCCAATGAGCGATGGGACCTGCGTTCAGGCAAGTGTTTCAGCAATTCGCTAAATAAAGGGGATTTGTGGAAAATCTCAACCAAAACACCAATTCCTGAAGAGGCCGTCAACCGTTCATCGGTGGGCAATGCTTTGTAACTGCGCAAACTACGTTCAATGCGACGACGTTCTGCACGGATCATGGGACCTCCTCGAAACTAAAGGCCACTATTTACACGAAAATTCGTCTCTGGAGAAGCATGCTTTTTGATTTTCATTTGGAAATTCAGAAAGGACGAGACCTCAAGGAAGGGCAAGATTGAGCCTGGGGAATTTTCCATCTGGGCCCTAAAGTAAACTGGCTAATTTTAATTGTCGTTTTTCACGGCTCGGACTGCCTAATTTTAATTGTCGCTAATTTCGATCCAGCTAGTCGGAAATGCTCAGCAGAGTTCTCATTAGAGTACTCTGCTGACCAAAAAAGTTAATTAACAGAATCAGGGTTTTTCATTATTAAAATCGCAGCCATCAGGCGGGCCAGGTATTTGTCACCTTGATATCCATTTCGGGTCAGAGACCAAGCGTCTCGACTTCCTAGCTTGTCGATTCCTTCCTGAACTTTATGCTCGCCGATATTGTAGCCAAGCATGGCAAGCTGGTAATCTTTGAATCGATAGTAATTGGCAGAAATATATCTCATCGCTGCGTCAGTTAGGATCTCTGGATTCAATCGCTCATCAAATGTCGAATCAACTCGAAGCCCATAGTTTCTTGCAGTCGACTCAATGAACATCCATAAACCTGCTCCCCAAGATTTATTTTCACTTTGTGGAAGATTTTGGTATCCTGATTCAATGATTGGCACAGCCATCAATTCCTCTGGCATCTGGTATTCCTGAATTTTACGATTTAGCAAAGGGCGATAGGTCTCCATTCTGACAAGCGCCTTGCGCATAAAGTCTCTTCCTTCTGGAGTTCCGAGGTAACGATTCAGCTCTTGAAGAACCAGATCATTCACCACTATTGGAAAGTTTGAATTTACCTTAGCAATTCGAGCAAACTCATTAGCCTCTTTCATTGAAACTCTGCGATCTTGCACTAAGCTTGTGGAGGCGTAAGCCGTGATGGACATCACTACACCTAAAAATACTCCTAGCGCATATTTGACCGATTTTTTCGTATCATTTTGTTTGACGAACATTTTTTCTATTCTCCTTTTTAGTAGGTTGCGTTCAACCAACAAAGTCAGTCCCGTTGCGCAAACGAGATGATTTTTTTGATCAATTGCGGTTTGTGCCACCTCTAAGAGGCAGCGGGCATAAGACTGTGATTCCACTTTTTTTCGGCCGATCAAAGCTTCGTCACAGGCAAATTCTTGCATTTCAAAAATCTCACGCACCCATAGATGCGCGAACGGATTCGCAACACAAACGATTCTCATCACCCAAAGGATATAGACCCACAAAGTATCTTTCTGGCGATGGTGTTGCAGTTCGTGTGAAAGTGCTATTTTAAAATCTGTGAGCTTTTCTAGCATTGAGCTAGGGACAATGACATTTGCGCCAAAAGAGAAATAGGAAAACGGCACCTGGATATTGTCATTGAGAAACACTGAAACTCGACCGATTCTCTTGAACAAGTATGAGTTCCATTTAATTCGGAAAAGCAAAATGAAATCTTTTAAAAGTAAAGCTCCTCCAAACAGAAAAAGCACAAGGCCTGTTATCATCCATGCCGAGACGACGTCTTGAGACTTAAGCGTCACCGGATTTCCACTGACTGAAAATGCAAGATAACCTGTATCAGTCGGCTCACTATATTGAGTATAAAAAGATTTTACAGATTCCGCAGACCAAACTTTTGCCGTCGGCGTGAAAATTTCACTCTTAGGCATGAATGGCTGAAGTCCGACTATGGCTAAAATACCTACGAAGGACCAATAACAAATTTGCAGTTTCGCTATCGATGAAATCTCAATTCCGAACTT
>JBILOD010000108.1:0-9268 GCA_044374645.1 Pseudobdellovibrionaceae bacterium
TGGGTTAGATCCGATTCATAAAGTGACCATCATTCCTCGCGGAATGGCCTTGGGTATTACACAAACACTTCCAGAAAAGGATTCTTTGAGCCTCACCAAGTCGAAGGCTGAAAATATGATCGCCTTCTTGTTTGGTGGTCGGGCGGCAGAAGAAATCATTTACAAAGATGTCACTACCGGTGCCGGAAATGATATCGAACGCGCCACAGAAATTGCTCGCCGCATGGTCTGTGAGTGGGGTATGAGCGAAAAACTTGGACCATTGTCTTACGAAAAACGCGAAGGTCCTGTTTTCTTGGGTATGCAGTATGGCAATACTCATCGTGACTATTCTGACTCCAAAGCTCAGGAAATTGATGCCGAAGTTTTCAGAATCATCAATGAAGGCTATCAGAAAGCGAAGACTATTTTGGTAGAGGGGCACGTGGCCCTTGAAGCGCTCACTCAAGCCTTACTTGAATTTGAGACTATTGATAGTCATGAAGTTGAGTTACTGGTGAATGGCGGTAAGGTGGAGGAAATTCATAAACTACGCGAAAATGCAGCACGTATTAGCGCGGGTATTAGTGGCGGCGATAAAGTTGAGTTTTCATCGGAAGGTATAGAAAAGGCGAAAAACGATGGTTCGGGCAATGACCCCGTTGGAGGACGCGGCCCCTTAACCGTTTAAAGTTCAGATAGACCAATCATGGAGGATGGGTGAACGGAATTGTGAAGCAGTTCATAGACAACTGGCGATTTATTTGGGGTCAATTTCGTTGGCAAGACGCAATTGACCTTTTGCTCGTTTGGTTTCTCGTTTACCGGTTGCTTCTCCTCATTCGTAAAACAGGTGCGGTTCAAATACTTTCAGGGTTAGGATTGCTGGCTATTTTCTATATCCTTAGCCTGCATTTTGGTCTTTTCACCTTTAATTGGTTGCTCGATAAATTCTTTGCTCACTTATTCTTAATTGTAGTGATTCTATTCCAGTCGGAAATACGTCGAGTTCTGGCGCAGTTGGGGAGCCAATCGTTTCTAAATGGTGTCTCAGTCGTTCAAGAAACTCACGTGATCGAGGAGATCGCCAAAGGTATTGTTGGGGTGGCCCAAAAAGGATTTGGCGCCTTGGTGGTGATTGAGCGAGATATATCCGTTGACTACCATATTGAATCTGGAACCGAATTGGATAGTCGAGTGTCGGCGGAATTAATCGAATCGGTGTTTCATCCGACCAGTCCGGTTCATGATGGGGCTATGGTCATCCGAAACAGCCGTATTTTATCGGTGGGTTGTTTCTTACCGCTAAGTAAAAATCCGATCCTTGATCGAAACTTAGGAACACGTCATCGAGCGGCCCTCGGGCTCACTGAAGAGACCGATGCCTTAGTATTGGTGGTAAGTGAAGAGTCACGCTCTGTGGGTCTAGTCCATGCCGGGCAACTTACTCCTAATGTGGATGGGGTGGTTTTACGCCGCACCATTTATGAGTTTTTGGGCCTTAAGTACAAAGGGGTCATTTCATGATCACCAAGCGCCTTGGGGTTGAACACCTTGGATACAAAATTATCGCGCTTTTAATTACGTTGATATTATGGGTTACGGTAGTAAGTCAGCGAGAAATGGTGTCTACACAGAAGCTGACGGTGCAGTTTGTTGTGCCTTTGGACTTTCAAATTGAGGGTTCGAATCAGGCTGAGGTTACCGTACAAATTGAGGGTCCTCGCCCCTTTATGCGCAAATTTATTGAGCGTTCTTGGCCGTCAGCCATTGTTGTGCCCATTCGTAATCCCAGTGTGGGCCCCTTTCCGGCGGAAGTTCCTATGGCCGAACTCCAATTGCCCTCAGAAATAAAAGTGCTTTCAATCAACCCACGAGAAGTGGTATTGCAAATTAATAAAAAAAGTTCCCGTGAATAGGGTATAAATTGAGTGAGCAATGTTAAGGTGGAATATCATGCAAAAAGGGCCAAACGAAAAACGCTAAATGAAAAAACTTGAAGCGGGGCCAGCATAATGTTGCACTTAATATGCATTGATTGAGTAAAGGTAAAACCGTGGAAAAACAAGTAACAAAAAAATCTGAAAAACCTAAAACTCCCCCCAAGCTTTTTGGCACTGATGGCATTCGTGGTCAGGCAAATGAGTTTCCGATGCTCCCGAATATTGTGGTCAAGGTGGGGCAGGCTGTTGGGGTGTTGCTTAAGCAAAACAAGCCTGAAGGGAAGTCTCCGGCACCAAAAGTGGTCATTGGCAAAGACACGCGATTGTCTGGCTACATGTTAGAAATGGCCTTAGCATCAGGTTTAAACTCTATGGGCATCGACGTTCAGTTGGTGGGACCGCTGCCAACCCCTGGCATTGGTTTTATCACGCGCAATATGCGGGCGGATGCTGGAATTGTGATTTCTGCAAGTCATAATCCCTATTCGGACAACGGTATTAAAATTTTTGGTGCTGATGGTTTTAAGATTCCTGATGAAATGGAACGTGAAATTGAGCGAATGATCTTTGAAGATCACTTCGAAGATTTTTTGGCAAAATCCAATCAACTAGGGCGTTCTCGTCGCATAGACGATGCTCAGGGTCGTTATATTGTACATGCAAAAAACACCTTTCCAATAGATCTCACCTTAGACGGTTTACGAATTGTTTTAGACACCGCGAATGGAGCCTCTTATAAAGTGGCACGGGCAGTGTTTGAAGAGCTAGGTGCTGAGGTGATTCAAATTGGTGATGAACCAAACGGACTTAATATTAATGATAAATCAGGGGCACTTTATCCGACGGCAGTGGCCAATGCTGTTCTCCATTACCGGGCGGATGTGGGAGTGAGTCTTGATGGTGATGCTGATCGTGTAATGATGGTGGATGAAAAGGGACAAGTGCTTAATGGGGATCATATCTTAGGGATTTGTGCCATTCATATGAAAAAGACAGGGGCACTTAAAAATAATCAACTGGTTGTGACTCATATGAGCAACTTCGGTCTTGAGAAGGTCATGCGTCTCAATGGCATTTCTGTCACCAAAGTGAATGTGGGTGATAAATATGTGGTAGAAGAGCTTCGTCGGTCGGGCGGAAATCTTGGCGGAGAGCAATCAGGACATATCATTTTTCTCGATCACTCAACGACTGGCGATGGTTGCGTGGCAGCCCTCAATGTTTTGGCTGTAATGCGTGAATCGAAGAAACGATTGAGTGATTTGCAAAATTGGATAGAAGAAGTTCCGCAAATTTTGATTAACGTGCGTGTGAAACGACGTGCTCCAGTGGATGAAATCAAAGGCTATAATGAGTTGATCGAAAAAATCACTGCTGAGTTAGGTGGCGAGGGCCGAATTTTTGTACGGTTTTCAGGAACGGAACCGGTCATCCGAGTGTTGGTAGAAGGACCAGATCGCTTGAAAATTCATGAATACGCTCAGGATATCGCACAACTCCTTGAGAAAGAATTAATGTGATGGCCGCAAGCAAAAAAATAAAATTGGGTGTGAACATTGATCATATTGCAACCCTTCGTCAGGTGCGCGGAGGAACGACCTCTTATCCGGACCTAGTTCAACATGCCAGGACTGCCATGGCTGCGGGTGCGAGCCAAATCACGATTCATCTTCGTGAGGATCGACGCCACATCCAACTTAAAGACCTGCAAGATATTTCAAAGTGTCCAGAGATCCCTTTGAATCTCGAGATGGCGGCGACCCCTGAAATGGAAAAATTGGCTCTTAAGTATAAGCCGTCGTGGGTATGTATTGTTCCTGAAAAGCGCCAAGAGCTGACCACTGAAGGAGGTTTGGATGCCGTGAAAATGGTGAATCCACTGCGGCCTATGGTGGCCAAATTGCACAGGCGCGGGGTTAAAGTATCCTTGTTTATTGGCGCCTCTTTGAAACAAGTGAATGCCGCTCACGACGTGGGAGCTGACGCTGTTGAGTTTCATACTGGCCACTGGGTTTTGGCCAAAGGGCGCGAACGCCAACAAGAATGGGAGGCCCTCTTTGAGTCATCAGTGTTCGCCCATGAGTTGGGGTTGCGCGTCCATGCTGGGCATGGATTAGATTTTAAAACTGCTCATGAAATCCGTACTTTACCCCATCTTCAAGAAGTGAATATTGGGCATTCTTTGGTATGCTATTCCGTGGAAATGGGGTTAACCAAGGCCATCAAGCAGATGGTGCGCGAGCTAAAGTAAGCCTGGCCTTCGATTAAAGACAAAAAGCGGCAGGCCCCTGAGAACTCTTTCAAATCCTCCTTTTTGCGGGCTAAATAATTTTTAGTTTGTGATATGAAGCTATCCCATGGAGGATTTATGAAACAACTTTTATTTAGTCTTTTAATTCTTGGAGTTATGAATTCAGCCTCAGCAGCTACGCCAATCGATACTATTGACGCGGATTATTCGAAATGTATGGATAGTGCTGAGAGCACTGTTGGTTATAATAATTGTATTTCATCGGCTTATAAAGCTGCCGATGCTGAGCTCAACAAAGTCTATAAAGCCATAAAGAGTCAATACTCAACTCAGAAAGATGCAGACAGCAAAGAGATCGTTAAACGCTTAGTGGCCTCTGAACGCGCCTGGATTAAGTTTCGTGATGCGAATTGTGAACTTGCTGGCATCCAAATGCTAGGTGGAACCGGTGAAGGGCCGATGGTTGGCGGATGTTTGGTGTCTACTACTATCGACAGAGTTCATGAGCTTCAATCAATTTTCAGTTCAGAAAATTGATTGCTGAAACACAAAGAAAAGCGGGGCATCGGCCCCGCAGTCTTGTAAACTCTTAATGGCCTACTTAGCAATTTCTCAAGAGAATTACTCTTGGATTAGAAGAATCCCATAGGATTGGGATCGTAAGACACCAAAATATTTTTTGTTTGAGTGTAGTGTGAAAGCATTATCTTATGCGTTTCGCGACCAATGCCCGATTTCTTATAGCCACCAAAGGCCGCATGGGCAGGATAGAGATGGTAGCAGTTGGTCCAAACTCTACCGGCTTGGACCTCGCGGGCGATCGAATAGGCTGCATGTACATTGCGGGTCCAAAGTCCTGCACCTAATCCATAGGATGTATCATTGGCGATCTTAATGGCCTCGTCGGCCGTCCTGAAACTAGTGACTGATACGACCGGACCAAAAATTTCTTCTTGGAAAACGGACATGCTGTTTTTGCCCTCAAAAATGGTTGGTTCAACATAGAAACCTTGTTCGAGGCCGCTCAATTTTGCTTGGCATCCACCCGTTCGAATTTTTGCACCTTCGTTTTTACCCACCTGAATATAAGATAAGATCTTATCCATTTGCTCTGATGAAGCTTGAGCCCCCATCATCGTGTCGGTATCAAGTGGGTGGCCCATTTTAATTTTCTTTACTCGTTGAGTGGCGAGTTCCATAAATTGATCAAAGATTGATTCTTGAACGAGTGCCCGTGATGGACAGGTGCAGACTTCGCCTTGGTTTAAGGCAAACATGGTGAATCCCTCGATTGCTTTTTCAAGAAAGGCATCTTGATGATCCATCACATCAGCCATGAAAATGTTGGGGCTCTTTCCGCCCAATTCCAGCGTCACCGGAATCAAGTTTTCTGAGGCATACTGCATGATCAATCGACCCGTTGTGCTCTCACCAGTGAATGCCACTTTCGCAATTCTTGGTGAAGTTGCAAGAGGCTTTCCAGCTTCAAGACCAAATCCATTCACAATGTTCAAAACTCCCTTGGGCAGTAAATCTTGTACCAGCTCAGCAAAGAGAAGTGCTGTCACAGGTGTCTGTTCTGCTGGTTTTAAAACAACACAATTTCCGGCTGCTAAGGCGGGTGCAATTTTCCAAGCAGCCATTAGCAGAGGAAAGTTCCAAGGAATGATTTGTGCAACCACTCCAAGTGGTTCACGGAGATGGTAGGATACCGTGTGGGCATCGAGTTCTGCCATTCCACCTTCGTCGGCGCGAAGGACTCCTGCAAAATAACGAAAATGATCAATAGCAAGTGGCAGATCGGCGGCCAAAGTTTCGCGGATGGGTTTTCCATTTCCCCAAGTTTCGGCTACGGCGAGCATTTCTAAGTTTTGTTCTAAACGATCTGCAATTTTCAATAATAAATTGGATCGTTCCGTCACGCTAGTCTTTCCCCATTTTGGAAAAGCGGCATGGGCGGCATCCAATGCTAATTCGATATCGTCAGCATCAGAACGAGCAACTTTCGTATAGGGCTTGCCATTCACAGGGCACGTCACATCAAAATAGCGGCCAGCTCTGGGTTCGACCCATTCTCCTCCAATAAAGTTAGCATATTGATTTTTGAAATTAATTTTTGAATCCGGCAAATTTGGTTCGATGTACTTCATAAGATACCCTCCAGTTAAGAGAACAGATTCTGAAGTCATCACAAAAGATTGAGTCGTTCAAGGGCTTTAACTTGGAGTTAACTTCACTGTGATGATAGTGTTTAGAGGGTGGTGAAATTTCGAAAGGGAGTCTTCAATGGTACAAAGACAAATTATTGCGTTGGGTGGCGGGGGATTTTAATGGAACCCTTTAATCCTTTGTTGGATTTATTTATCTTAGGTCAGTGTAAGAAAGATCGACCGAATGTTTGTTTTATTCCTACAGCTAGCGGAGATTCGCAAGATTACATCGATCGATTTTACCGTTCGATGGGGCAATTGAATTGCACGGCCAGTCACCTAAGTCTGTTCCGTGGCCAGACCGAAGATATTGAGGGGTTTGTGATGAAACAAGACACCATTTATGTGGGGGGCGGTAATACGCGCAACCTCATTACTCTTTGGAAAGACTGGGGACTTGATCAAATTCTTTTTAAGGCTTACCAACACGGAATTATCATGGCAGGAATTAGTGCTGGTTCACTCTGTTGGTTTGAGCAAGGTGTTACGGATTCAATTCCGGGTCGGCTTTCCAGTTTGAATTGTCTCGGTATCCTGAAGGGAAGTAACTGTCCTCACTATGATGGTGAACCCAATCGTAGACCATCTTACCATCAGTTAATGGAAAACAATCAAATCAAACCAGGTCTAGCCACGGAAGACGGTGTGGCGGCTCATTTTGTTAATGAACAGTTTATTGAGTGTGTGAGTTCACATCCTGATAAGCAGGCCTACGTTGTTACACTAGAAAAAGGCAAGGCGGTGGAGCAGGTTATACCGGCTCATTATTTGGGGGGAATAGCGACCATCATCCGACGAGCCTCACTTAGGGATTGTGAGGCCATCCACCACGTACATATGGCTTCGATTCAACAGATCTGCTCTAAAGATTATAGTGCCGAAGAGGTTCAAGCTTGGGGGCATCGGGATTATGATCCCAAACAAAGAGCAGCAGATATAGCCAATGATGCAGTATGGGTGGTCGAACTCGAAGGAAAGATTGAAGGTTTCGGTCATCTGCGTATCACAAATCAGAGAGGAGAGGCTCAAGGTTACTTGGCGGGTCTTTACTTCACATCTAAAGTCACTGGTCATGGATTTGGAAAAGCAATCGTAGAAATGATGGTTGAAAAACTAAAAAATGAAAAGGTAAAGATCTTGCAACTCGAGTCGACACTCACGGCCCAGTCTTTCTATGAAAAGCTGGGGTTTCAGCAAAAGGGAGGAGGATGTACGTCTCTCGTCCGTGGTGTTCCAATCCGATGTTTGCGAATGGAGAAAGTGATTTGATATTGTTTAGGGCCGTAGAGCTTTACAATTGATTATTGCGGCCATCACTCAGCTGGCAAGCCTAGCTCCTTTTTGTATTGTGGGCAAAAAGTGTGAAATATGAGCTAAGAATTTCCAGTCCTGTGAAGAGTGCTCAAGTTTAGGATAGTCTTTAGTTGGTCGCGTTAAGTATAGAAATGAACAGACTGTTTTTGGGTGACAGAGGCGGTCTTGCTGATGGAACGGTGGGGTGATAGATTCTTTAGTCTCGACACTTAGATTCCGCTGAAAAAGTCCAACTTCTGCGTTGGCATCGCTTCATCTCTCACTCAACTTAGAGGAACTACGCCTCGTGCGATTTGAAGCTAGCCGCCTTGAATTTGGCTCTTTTTCAGCAGAATCTACTTTTTAATTGATCGAGAGAAAAGGATTTGTAATGAAAACCATTTTGGTTTTTAAAGCACCAGATATTTTTATGCGCGATATCGTGACTGCAAGATTAGAAAAAGAAGGCATTCCTACCTTTGGCGCAGATTCATCAGTCAATGTTATCTATCCGAACACACCTAATTTATATTTTTCTGGGGCGTCTGCGGTTATTGAAGGTTATCGAATCTTAGTTCCCGAGGAGGATTTCGAGAGGGCCAAGCAAATCATTCAGGAGATTGAAGTCGATATTAAAAATGGCACGATGGCTATCGAGCAGGGGGCTGTTGAAACCTTTACAGCGCTAGAAAGTGCTTCTGTCCATGGCGATTTGCGGCGTTTTTATTATAGCTCCTTATTTTGTATTTTCGTGCCGGTGCTTCCTGCGATCTTTGCAATTTATTACTTCGTAAAGGCGTTGAAGAGTAAAAAGGATTTTTCGTTCATTAAAGTGGGAGTGTCGCTATTATTGGTGTTCGGTAATATTTTCATCTGTCTTATGATTGGACTCGATCTCAATATTCAATTTATTTAATCTTTGGGCCCCAGGTTCCCCTGAAGGAATGGGGCCGTTATGTCGAGCTATTTTCCTGAAAATTCTCGAAACTGCTTAAATAATATTCGTTTATCAGAGTAGATTTTAACTTCCATATCTAGAGACCGCTCTTTCTTGGCACTATTTGAAACATAGTTACACTTTGCGTAGTAGTCTTTCTTGGCGCGGCAGTATTCCTCTTCAATGGTTCGGCCCACTCTTTGAATTTTAAACATAATGTCGTCAGGTAGAAGACGGGTCGTGAGATGGGTCGCTCCTTGGGCTGGATCGACTTTAGCATACCTTTGAACGGTGATTGTTGGTGTAATTTCTTGATCGACCTGAAAGGCTATGACGGACATTTCAGAAATGGTGCCGGGGATTGGATTGGTGGCGAGGTTATTACCTTTTTGGGTAGCCATTTGATATCCATACACAGTTGACGTATTTAAGACCCTAGTGATCAGGACGGAATTAGCAATGATTTGGCTGGCGTTACTTTTATAGGACGGAACAATAGCAATTCCCATCATGGCAGTCTCATGATCGAACCCTCGGTAGGATCGCTCAGCAATGGCTCTGTGGTTAAAAATACTAGCATACACGCCTTTGATGGCACAGATGATCGTTTTGGGTTTGATTTCCGATTTCACAGTATTCATCCCTCCATCGTCGT
>JBILOD010000151.1:0-8191 GCA_044374645.1 Pseudobdellovibrionaceae bacterium
GCCTGAGATTGGGTTCGTGATTTCTCGATGGAAGGTAAGTCCACCTTTGCGCTGAAGCTGTCATGTAAACCAGCTCCATCGAATCCAGCAATGTCTTCGACATTGGCGCTTGAACGCACTTTGACTTTCAGAAGATCGAAACCCAAAACTCTTTTTACTTCTTGGCGCATTTCTTCCACAGCAAGATAGACTTTTTCCTCCAGGTTTTTCGGAAACTCGCCGTTGCGGATCTGTTCTTGAATGTCTGCTATCAACTGCAGTTTTTCAGCTTGTGAAAGATTTCGCTCTAATTCGCCTCTTTCACTCCTGATTAAAATGTCAATGTTGATCGCTAAATGGGGGTTAAGGGATTTGTTGTGATTCAAAAAATCATTAAAAAATGAAATTGGCAGTCCAAAACCCAATGGACTGAGTGGATATCCAAAGTCTCTACTCAGCTTGCCTTCTGCCCCTAGTAGGTTTTTGGTGGACAAAAAGCCGAGCTGCATGGCCTTGCCACCAAAGGCGCCGGCCAATTTCAAACAGGCGTTGCCGTCTATGTCTTTACACATTTGGGAGTAAAGTATTGGTTGGGTTATAGAGAGATCAGTTCGCGCTTTTTGCCAACTCGCAAATTTGGGCTGATGATCATAGATTTCTTGCTCGGTGCAGGTGGAAATGAGGAAGCCATTGTCATTAACTTCCAATCGCACCGGCTTGTCTTTGTAAGCTTCTAAAGATTGAATCAGGCTTGGGCTCAGTACGGCAATGTTTGGAGTCTTTCGTTCTTTAGCTTTTAAGTTTACATGTGATGCCACATCCTGAAAAGTAGTGGTGATTGATGCTGCTACTACACCGAGATCTAGAGGCAAAACATTAAAGACAGGAATATCTGTTGGGGCTAAGGCTAAGGGATCTTTGGGGTGCCATCGCAAAAATCCATAGGCCACTCCTTTGTTTAGTGGTAATTGGGGAACACCCATGAGTATCTTATCGAGACTTGTTACGCCTATGCCAAGTTCACTGAGGGCTTCACCCACCTTGTCAGTCGTTTGGGTTTCATTGTATCGCACAAACATCATATCTTTGTCGTTGAGCATAAAGGTTTTGCGGATTTTCTTTAAAACGAACAGAATTCCTTCTTCCGAAATCAAATCGCGCTCAATAAACCAAACTCCGTAGACCTGTTTGCGAGCATCGATATCTGTGCCGTTCGGATCAGGAATTTCAAAAACCTGAACTCGCCCATCGATGAATTTCTTCTCTTTCAAATTCGAGGTGTTGTAAGCCATGTCAAAGTAGGTGGTGGTGTCGAGATTGAGTTTGAACTTGTGATTTGCGAAGTCTCTATGCAGAAAGACATAATTACAGTTATTGTCGTTCGGCTTTTTCTTTGATTCCTCACAAAAATTGGAATTGAGATAGTATACATTGGCTTCTGGAAAGTTCCGGTTATCAATTAAAAATTTTATGACTTTACCCGAACGAATAATTCCGCCTGAGTCTTTGTTAGCGAATCGATCAAATTCTTCGTGTTTAGATATTTCTTGCAGGGAATCGATCGGTTTCGCAGAAGCGACAGAAACTACTGACGCTATTGCAAGCTGAGTTTTCAAAATCAGCGATAATATGTGTAGAAGTTTTTGACGATAAGCCAAAGAGAGTCGCATGGGGGCCTCATGTTAAGAGTTTGTTTGATTTCGATCAATTAGAGTCATTGCCTTTGCAAGAGTGACGCCATGTAAAGGCTTGGAAACTCATCGTTGCACTCTGAATGACCTGAGGCATTCAACGAACTCAAAACAATCTATTGATCCATCCCGTATCCTCGGGTTGGTGGGCGACGAGTTTGATCTTTTGCAGGCAGGAGTAGGGGCAGTCGGTCATTTTAATAGCTAGGGCGCCAATCGACTCAGCATAATACTCCGGTACATAGGCGAGCGCTTTACCTTGCTCCACTAGTGTTTCGATAAGCGCAAGGCTCGAGCTTTGAAATTTGATTCTACGGGAGAACTTGTCGTCTCTCCATCCATCGAAAGATTGTTTGTCACGAACCCCTCCAAAGACATGATGATTTGGAACGACAAATTCATAACGGAGAACCTCCTCAATCGAAATTGGCTTTTTAGTTTTAGCTTTGTCATAGAGTGGATGTTTTGGACCAACTGTGGTTACAAAACGGATCTGATCTAAAATTTTAGCTGTGAGATTCGAGGGCAGGTCTGATGTGACAATGGCTAAATGGCTCTCATCTGATGCAACCTCATCGAGTGCTCTCTTTTCGTCACAGGCATGGAAATCAAAGTGAATGTTTGAAAGTCTTTTGCCAATTTCGTTAGCCACCCTTACTCCATAGCGGGCGAGGAGAACTTCGGGGCCAGCAATGCGCACTTTGATTTGCCCCTGATTGCCACCCACTTCGAGTCGTACGGACTCCTCTAGTAAAATAATCTTAGCTGCGCGTAGTTTCAGGAGTTGTCCCTGCTCGGTGAGGCGAATGTTCCTCCCGCTGCGCGTGAAGAGATTGACCTGCAGTTCTTCTTCGAGACGGGCAATAGTTTTGCTCAGGGAACCAGGGGAGAGGTTCAAACTCTCTGAGGCTCGATGAATGTTTTCAAACTTAGCAACCTCAAGAAAATAACGAAGTTCAAATATTTCCATAAACGAAACAAATATTGAAATAATGTTTCTTTATCAACAACAAACTTTGAATTACACCATTGCCAATGAAAACAGTTCAACTCAATCGAAATTCAGAAATCATTTTTAGGAATGGAAAAAAAGCTAGAAATCGGATCGTAATTCCTCCGATGGCCTCAGGCACTGCTGATACCTTGGGGTTTGTTACTGATGCCACCCTGGCTCACTACGCCAACCTGGCGAAGGCCGGAGCGGGGATTGTTATGGTCGAATACACCTATGTTCATAGGAGTGGTCGGAGTGAGCTTCAGCAACTTGGTATCCAAAGTCAGGCTCATGTGGCAGGACTGGCACAATTAGCTAAAGTGATCCATCAATCTGGAGCTTTAGCGGGAATACAACTCACACATGCGGGAGGGAAAACTTCGACGGATTTAACCGAAGGTGTCATGATGGCCCCCTGCGCGGTCAGAGTTCCGGTGAAAGATCGGGAGCTCGAAATTCCCACACCAATGAGCCTTGATGAGATTCGGGCCTGGAGAACCTGGTTTCTACAAGCGGCAGTTCGAGCGGTCGCTGCAGAATTTGATCTCGTAGAGGTTCATGCGGCTCATGGTTACGGGTTCAATCAATGGCTGTCACCCATTACCAATCATCGGCAAGATCAGTTTGGTGGAGCACTCAAGCGCCGTGCCCGCCTGCTTTTTGAGGTGATCGAGTCCATTCGAAAGGCCCATGGAAATACTTTAGTGACTGTGCGAATGCCTGGAGGTGATTTTATTAATGGCGGGCTAAGTTCAGAAGATTCAGTGCGGGTGGCAAAGCAACTTGTACAATTAGGAGTTGATTTGCTGGATGTTTCTTCTGGGATTGGTGGGTGGCGCCGCCCCAATGATAGGGACGGAGAAGGTTATCTGGTGCCAGAGGCTAAAGTGATTCAATCACATGTTAATGTGCCGGTGATTGGAGTTGGTGGTTTGCGCAGTGGTGAAAAGATTGATGAACTGATTGCTTCAGGCGCTATTAGTTTGGCCGCTGTTGGCCGAGCTATTTTAGAAAACCCAGCAGCGTGGGGGCGAGCACACCTTGCTGCCCCTTCCAATTTTTAGTGCTCGTGGTGTCCGCGTAATTTGTAGACGAGGACGCCAATGGGTTCTGCACTGAATACTTTGGCTACTTCTGTCCGGCCACTGATTTCTTCGGGAGAAGCGTAATTGAAGCGAATCGCTTCATCGATTTTGTTGTTATCAAAGGTCAAATGTTTGAAAGCCAAGCGACAAATAAAATAGCGACCTTCAACACTGCAGGAACCGCTGGCATGGGCACCTTGCCATTCCGAAACTGTATTTGGAACTTTAGAAATCTGAATGTAGGTTGGTTCACCCACTAGAGGGGAAGGTAATTGAAAGGTGAGCTCTGATGGAATTTCTTGATAATCATCAGCCTTGTACTTCACTGGATAATTGGCGTAGGCCGCAAGGTGATCCGCGACTGGAACCTGGTAAATACCGCGAACAGGTCTGGCCGCTAAAAGTGAAAAACTACTAAAATATATCGCCAAAAAAACACCAAAACTTTTTAAGATCATATAAACTCCATCACAAAAATTCTATCAAATTCATCCAACAGAAAGGCCATAAACAGTAGCTCGTCCTTTACCGATCCGTATCACTCGCCCGGTTTTGTGTAAATCACTTAGATCTCGGCAGGCCGTCATTGTGCAAACTTTAAATTGTTTTGCGTACTGCTTTACCCCTATGAAGTCCTTGTTCTTCAAGGAGTTTATGAATTTTAACTGGCGAATGTTCAAAGTCATTTTATTTTCAAGTACAGAGGTGGGTGAACTCTCTGTGGCAACTTCAGTAGAGAAAAGATTTCGCGGCTTCACGGTCGCCGTGTTTTGTTCTAACGGCGTTGGGGTTATGATTCGTATATTTTCAGCCAGTCGATATCCTTCTGCGGTCCATTCAACCCATTGGGCATTGGGGCCGAGAACTTTGCGGAGCTTTCCAATTGTGGCATGCAGGAGATTATCGTGTATCTGCGGGTTATACTTGTAGTTCCAGATATGCTCGATCAGGACTTCTTTCGATTTATAGGACGCACCGATGAGTGCTATGAGCAATTTAATGATGGGGCTGGTTAAGCCAGATTGAACTAAGCGAATGTCGTATCCATTCATGATTAACATTTCATTTTTCTTTGGACCTAGATAAATTCCTCTGGTCCCGTTGGGAATTTCAAGAAGAGCTGGTAAAATTCCCCATAGTTCTAGCTCTTTGATTTTTTCAAAATCGGCAAAATCACTGATGCTTGTGATTTTTAGAATGTCCTCGAGGGGGCTTTCACCAAAATTTGAGGTGTTGGAATTTTCATAAATTCGTACCACCTTGTTTTCAAGATGGTCACAAATCTTTGTAATTAGCTCATTCACTTTTTGCCAGAGGCGGTTATCAATTCGAGGGTTTAAGTTGTTCTTCAATGAGTTGGCCAAGGCCAAAGCCGTGTGCGCATCACCTCGCCCCAACAAAAGCTCAGCGCACCGAAGATTAAAGACAGCCGATTGACGTTTGTTTTGGTGTTTATGAATCAGAGGGCTGGCTGACTCCAGGCATCTCTGAGCTTCGGAGCCCTTTCCTCGCAACATTAGCTGGCGAATCAACTCCAAAACAAGTTCAGCGCGAGAATAAGTGTCCTGAGGCTCCAGTGAGAGAATCGCTTGGTTTAAATCAGAAATGGTATTTTTTATGTCGAGGCCAAACTGAGCGCGATATTTAACAATTGAAACCGTAATGGCAGTCATAATGCCGCCATTCCCAATGGTTTGAGCCAAGGAGAGTCCTTTTTCGAGTTCATAGAGGCCTCTTCGAATGGAGCCCGTTTGACATTGAGAGTGACCGAGAAGATCCAAAGCTAAAACCTGGCCATATTTGAATTGAGACTTAAAGGCTGCAGAATATGCGTTTTGAGCCAATGAGCAGGTTTGTAAAAACTGTCCACGAAAAAAACGAAAAAATGCCGCACCCTGAAGGGCATAGAAGGTGAGGTTTTCTGTTTGAGGTGAACCCTGTTTCTTCATCTTCCGAAGGTGCCAGAGGTTGAGGGCAAAATACTCAATAGCTGCAGAATAGTCAGAAATTCGAACGGCCCCGATTCCCAAATAAAAACGAGAGCGAATGAGAAAATATTCGCTGGGAGTTTTTTTAGCCAACGCATTTTCAAATAAAGAACGACCTTCAGGAAAGCTTCCAAGAAAAACCAGTGAGCCAATCTGCAGGAAAGTCTTAAGTTCAAAGGAGCTATCATTTAAAGCCACAGGATTTGGCCCCAAAGCTTCAATCACTTCACTGTATTTTCCTTGATAGAAGGTGTTCTCGAGCGATTTTAATGAGGAATTTTGGGCTGTTTTTGGCATTTCTGAATCACAACAAATCACAACAAAAAAGGCAAGATTTAACTATTGGCTATAGATCAAAATCGCTCGCATAGTCGATTCTAGCGATCAACGCTTTTTAAGGGAGGTTTAAATGTTCATTCAATTAAGTACTAAAATAGCAGCGATTTCTGCTGTGGCCGTGGTAGTGGCTACCAATTCTTTTGCTTGGGCGCAAACGGCACCGACTATTGCTGGGTGTGATGCTCAAAACTTTGTTGAAGGCGCCGAGGCCGTTCAAGTGGTGACGAAGGGTTCTTCGTATTATCCGAGATGCCTAAAAGTCAAAGTTGGTTCGACAGTGTCGATTCAGGCCACTCGTCGTCACCCACTCGAAGCCATGGCAGATATCGGAGGAGCTGGAAATCCATTCGGAGACAGTCGTTCGTTTGAGGTCACCCAGACCCGACTGATGGAACAACCTGGAGTGTTTGGATATTTTTGTACAGATCACGGTGACGCTAGTGGCGAGGGAATGGCTGGAATTATTTGGGTGGTTGAATAGATTCTAAGGAGGAAAATTCTATGGGTGTGATGATGCGAAGACTGATTGCAACAGCATTTTTGTTTGGATGTGGTTACGCAAATACGGAAGTCCCAGGAGCACGGGATGGGTCAATAATAGGTTTCCAGGAAAAAGCCTCTGAGTTGAGCTATGCCAATGTTCGATCTCAAGTATTGCAGCCCTACTGTCTTCGCTGTCACTCGGAGGCAGGCGGAAATCGTGGAAGAATCAATTTAGAAACTTTTGCCAACACGAAAAACTTGATTGGGCCGATTCAAAGTGTGGTCAGCGGAGGACAAATGCCACCCTCAGGTTCAATGCCCGCCAGTGCGCGCTCGATGCTCCTTCAATGGATTGAGGCTGGCGCTCCTGAAGTGGCAGGCACCCAGCCGCCGCCGACATCACCACCGTCTGGCGGGTCTCCTATCCCTTGTGAAGATCATCGCCACCGAATCGAGCAAGGCCTTGTCATCAACATTGATAGGACGTTTTTTTACGATGTTTTGGCAAACGCAATACTCATTCGACGCGATGATTGCCACGACGAACTCACTGCGGACGACCACTCAAATATGGTTCTTCCGTAACTAACTTAGCTTAAGAGGATAAAAATGAAAAAAGCAATTTTATTTATAAGTGCATTTTATTTGGGTTTCAGCGTGGCGAAAGCGGCGATTTACACTCCTGAATCAGGAGACATTAGATTCACAGCTATTGGCAAGCCGGGCTTTTTAAAAGTTCGTGGCGAGTCCAAGAATAAGTTTCCGAATGGTCAAGTGAAACACGAAAACGATCTGCTCAATGCAGATTTTGAATTTGAATTGAAGAATTTCGACACCGGCATTGAGATGCGCAATGAACATATGAAAGACAAATATCTTGAAGTTGGTAAATTTCCTCTGGCCAAGTTGAAAATCAAAGACTTGGCTCTTAAAGAAGCTGAACTTAAAAACGAGTTCAAAAAGAATTTTGTTGGAATACTTCAACTTCATGGAGTTTCAAAAGAGGTCAAGGGCGAGTTCGTCTATAAACCCAACAAGAAAACGGTCATCGCTAACTTTGGGCTCAAGGTCTCTGACTTTGCGATTGAGATTCCCAAGTATTTGGGCGTAACCGTGAGTGATATGGTCGATGTTGAAGTCAATTTGCTGCTGAAGTAATGGAATGTTTATGAATAGAAACCAAAGCTGGGCTTTAAAAATATTGGTGCTCGTCGGTGTATTTGTTGGGGAAATGGCGATGGCTTTTCCAGAGACTATTCGCCATGGGTACGTTCAATGCAGTGCTTGTCATTTATCTCCCGGCGGAGGAGGGTTGTTGACCAAATATGGGCGTAGCCTCTCTCGAGAGCTTTTGAGTACTTGGGGCACCGAAAAAGAAGAGGCCCCACTCTATGGTCTCTTGAAGCTACCGGAGTCTCTTAATGAACAGGTGTTTGTGGGAGGAGATATTCGTTACCTAGTGCAGGGGCGCAAAGGTCAGCAGTCTTCATTCACCCGAGCTTTCTTAATGCAGGCCCAGTTGAAGGTGGGAATTGTTTGGGATACAATCAAACTTTTAGTTTCTATTGGTAAGGTTGAAGATCCTTTTCGCTCACCAACGATCAATCCTGTGAGTCCGGAATACTTTTTAGT
>JBILOD010000302.1:0-5333 GCA_044374645.1 Pseudobdellovibrionaceae bacterium
CAGAAAATCTAATGACCCCCTTCGAATACGCCAAACGAGAACGATCCCAATAAAACCAACCTAAGTGACCGCCAAATTATATTAGTCAATCACCTGACTTATGCTGTGGTTACGAAATACCTAGAACTAAGGCGGTGATTGATTTGATTCCTAAGGTTGAGCCCGAAAGTATGAGCGTGGATTTTGATGCTAAAAAGTTAAATCGATTTATTGTCCATGTTCTAGTAGAGCACCAAAAAGAAGAAAAACTGGCAAAAGTTCAGATTGAGAATTACTGATGAAATTAAGACGATTAATAATTTTATGTTTAACTAGTTTCTTAACTGCTAGATTTGGGTACTCTCAAAACAAGGTGCTCGCTTCTAATATCAAAAAGGAAACTTTGGAAAAGGTTGATCTCGCCACTTTGAAACAATTTGCTATCAATCACAACATGGAAATTCAATCCTTAAGACGGTCTGTCGAAGAATTAAAATCGCAATATGAAAGATCGAAAAGTCCATTTTATCCTCGTTTGAGCCTAGTTACTGGCTTAGAAAATCAAACTGTTACGAGTAAAAATCAGACCAGTTCTTTGGGATACCTTTCGCTAAATTATAATATTTTTTCTGGATTTGATGATTCTCGAAAGAAACAGATCGCCAATCTTGAAACCGAAAAAGCGATGATTCGCCTTCAAAGTGCGGAATTTCAAATAGGGATAGAGGTGGAAAAAGTATTTCATACGTTTGTTTTCAAAAAAGGAGCACTGTCCTTGAAAACCGAACAACTTAAAGTAAATGATATCCATCGAAAAATGGCGAACCAAAAACGATCCGCAGGTATGGCTGTTGAGTCCGATGTTATGGAGTTTGATCTTTCAGACTCATTGATTAAATCCGATATTGTTTTGCTGGAACAAGAACTTGAAGAATCAAAAAGCCAACTCAAAAAACTGTTAGGAGAAGAAATTGGTAGTCAGATTGAACCTGTAGGTGTTTTACGGCATGAGCATTTAAATGGGACCTTAAAGGCTCTTCTTGAAAATATTGAAACGTCATCAGAATCAATAATGATCGCTTCAAAAGAATTATCCGTGGCTTCAGTTCAGCGAGGCTCATGGAAATCAAAATGGTTGCCAAAAATAGAACTAGAAGGTCAAACCGGCTATCTGCCACTAGAACAGAGTGTTGATGGCGGGGCCACTGCGCGTGGAATGGTTTTGCTTAAATGGAGTTTTTTCGACGGCTTTGATACGATCTACGAAAAGAAGGAGCAAGAGTACAATTATTTGAAAAAAGAAGCTTCCTTGAAACAAGTTATTCTTGAAAAAATTAGTGAGGCTGAAATTGCTCACGCAAAAATTCTTTCTATTCAAACAAGGGTGGACCTTGAAGACAAAAATGAAGGTAGAGCTAAAGCTTATTATACCTCAGTGACTAACGAATATCGCCGAGGAATAAAAAATTCGTCTGATTTGAAAATTGCGGCAGAGGGGCTTTTTGAAGCAAGGCTTCGCCGAGAAAATTTTAAATATGAATTTCTAATTCAGAAACTGGCGCTTGAAAAATCAATTGGAAGCCAAGTAAAAACTGAATTGATTGCAGAATAGAGAGGGATTAAAATGAAAATTATAAACTATGTTATTTTGATTTTGCTGACAAGCCTCAGTGTGAGTGTTGGAGCCATTGAAGTCTCAACATTTGGAACTTATACAGGTGTTTTGAATCATGAAGCTCTAGATAAAGACCAATTGGTAAAATTGGAATTAATCCCCGAACGTGAAACTGAGGGCGGCCTTAAGCTACAGGGTATTTTGACACTTCAGTTCGGCGGATATGATTCGACGGAATACATCTCTTACCACTATCATGATATCGCCTACAACTTTCTGACCGGAGTCTTGACCTTAAATGATGCTAATCAAGAGGTTTATATCCGTGAGGCTACTATTAAAAACAATGTATTTGAAGGCACAGTTTACTCGTCAATTGGTAAAGTCGGCCATGTTCGCTTGTCAAAAGATAACAATATTCTCCCGACAAGACCATTAATCGAACCACTCAATGGAGAATATCGTGGCAAATGCGATGGCGATCCTGCGAGTCTTCAATTGTATACTTATCGCTCCACGAGTGACAGTAGTCGTTTAGGAAATCCCTATGGAGCTTATGAAGTCAAAGGACAACTTGGGAAGATTGATAAAGTCCTCTGCGTTGGAGAAACTAAGAGATATTGCACATTCTCCAAATTGCAAACGGCGTCTTATGATTTCTTCAGTGGTAGTTTAGTCTTAAACGGTGAAATTCAAAATTATAGTTGTAACGTTAATGGAAGCAAAATTACTTGTGATAACTGCAAATTTCAGCGGGTCTCAGATGAAATGAATAATCCTCAAAAGCAGTATAAAGCAGTGAATAAAGATTTGCGAAATGAGTTTAATCTAAAAACTAATAATGCTGAAAGTGATAACTCCATTGCAGGGGTTTACAATGGCTATCTTTATCATGAAAATTTGAATGCATATCAAAGAGTCCAAATTGAAGTTACGACCTATCAACAGCAAACAGCCAGTGGCCTGACACTTATGATTTCGGCAATAGCAAAATTATATTTTGGAAACTCTGACAGAGAGAGTCTAATTTACAAGTTTACCCCGATTCCCTTTCCGAGTCCTCTAAAGAAAATCTATTTCATCTTATCAAGACCTGACGCTGATGTAGACGCTGTTCTACAGGTTACAGATCTTAAAGGCGGTGTTATTAGTGGCCAATGGAACTCAATTATTTTCGGCAAAGTTGGATCATTTGTCGCAACAAAAAATGGTGATTTGCCGAATCTTGAAGGATTAAGTGCTTTAAGCAGTGTAACCTCAAACTACGAGGAAAATGGTAGTTCAAGTCACCGTGATTTAGTTTTGAATTTAATAGTAAACAGAGATCGTGCCCCTTTGAACAGTGATAACCCATTTTTTCCGTTAAATATTAAAGGTTGGATATGGAGAAAAAGCGGTGTGATTGCAAGAGAGTCCATCCTCACGAGTTCATATGATTTTTATACCGGACGTATTGCGCTTCTTTATGGTCAGGACGAAGTCATTGGCGGTGTAATGAAAATGAATTCAACGGCAAAACTAAGAAGGCTCGGAGGTGGTTTTGGCACATTTATGCAAAGCTTTGAGTTGGTTCCCTTCAAAAAGAAGGATTAACAATCAGTGGTGTAAATTTAGTATACCACTCCACAGGGAAAAGGTTTGAAGGGGAAATTCGATGAAGTCATTTTCGTTCTTTCCCTTTCCAGGAGAGGAAGAGATATGTCAAAACACAATGACTTAAACAATCATCAGTGCTGCAATCGTGATCAACCCAAACAAGACCAATTGGCACCTATCGTTTCTTCAAGTGAGGAGGTATTGACGACCTTGAAGGTAACTAACATGGACTGTGCCGATGAAATTAAGGCTATTAATGAAGCACTAAGAATTGACGGTATTTATAAAGTTCAAGCCAATCTGATGGCATCCTCAGTACAGATCGTTCATTCTCCTGAGATAAAACCCCATTTTTTAAAAAAGAGAATTGAAACTACAGTGGTTCGCGTAGTCAACGAGACACATTCCCAAACTCATGGTCAGAATCGAAATCGTATTTTAATAGTCGCGATTTCTGGTTTATTGCTTTTGGGCGGCTTGGCACTGCAATGGATTTGGCAAATAGCTTTTATTGAGAAGATCTTTTTTTTCATATCAATTCTATTCGGTGGTAGTCTTGTTTTTCCTAAGGCGATAGCTTCATTAAAAAGAAAATCATTAGACATGAATGTTCTTATGACCATTGCAACAATTGGTGCTGTCGCCATTCAAGAATTTTCTGAAGCTGCCGCTGTCGTATTCCTGTTTTCTTTATCGGAACTTTTAGAAAGCCTGAGTGTGCAACGAGCTCGACGAGCGATTACGGAACTGCTCAAAATCGCACCCCAGAAGGCATCCATTGTAGAATCTGACTCAAAAATTTATGAAATGGATGTTTCTCAAGTCCAGTTATCTCAAATCGTTCGCGTTAAAGCTGGAGAAAGTATTCCCCTAGATGGAGTCGTCGTTTCCGGTGAATCAGCAATTAATCAGGCTCCCTTGACAGGAGAATCTATTCCTGTTCTGAAAACTATGGGAGAGCCTGTTTTTGCGGGAACAATTAATCAAGAAGGCAGTCTTGATATCAAGGTAACTAAATTATTTTCTGATTCAAAAATATCTCAAGTCTTGAAATTAATTGAAGAAGCGCAAAGCCAAAGGGCAGTCAGTCAAAAGTTTGTCGATAAGTTTGCACAAATATATACCCCAACAGTCATGGTTCTCGCTCTGTCCACGTTCGTAATTCCTCCACTTTTATTTCATGGAAGTTGGCATGAATGGTTATATAAAGCGCTTGTCTTGCTAGTCATTGCTTGCCCTTGCGCTCTTGTATTATCCACACCTGTATCCATTGTTTCAAGTTTAACAGCATTAGCGAAGAAAGGGATTCTAGTTAAGGGAGGAGCTATTCTTGAGACCGTCGGTAAAATAAAGGCACTTGCTATCGATAAAACAGGAACTTTGACGGAAGGAAAACCAACAGTTCAAAAAATTATTCCGGTTAATTCCACGTCAGAATTGCAAATTCTTGAAATTGCAAAATCACTCGAAGCTCATTCGACCCACCCTCTGGCGCAAGCTATCGTGCAGTTTGCAGATTCAAAACAAGTCGCAACTCAATCGGTTGATAAATTTACAAATGTAACCGGACGAGGAGTGGAAGCCGTAATTAATGAGCATCATTATTTGCTGGGTAATCACCGCTATGCTCATGAAACGGGAATATGCACTCCTGAGTTGGAACTGATTCTAAAAACTTTAGAGGAACAAGCGCTCTCTGTCGTTGTGGTTGGTCACAAACCTCATGGAGATTGCAATGGAAAAGCTCTGGGTGTCATTGCTCTTGGTGATAAAATTAAAGATAATTGTGAGCAAAGTCTTCGTGATTTGCAGAAGGCAGATATTAAAAATATCGTGGTATTAAGTGGCGACAATCAGAAGACGGTGTCTGCCATCGGAAAGCAGCTTGGCCTGAACGAATTGTATGGTGATTTGTTGCCTGAGGATAAAGTTCGATACATTGAAAACCTGAAAGCTCAATATCAGACTGTAGCCATGATTGGTGATGGGATCAATGACGCTCCAGCAATGGCTAAATCATCAGTGGGAATTGCAATGGGGTTTGCTGGTTCAGACACTGCGATTGAAACCGCTGACATGACGTTGATGACAGATGATTTAACTGGTATCGCAACTGCTGTCTGGGCTGGGCGAAGAACGTTGG
>JBILOD010000303.1:0-5330 GCA_044374645.1 Pseudobdellovibrionaceae bacterium
AATCAGATTGTTAATTAAAGAATGCTACAGACCTATGAACGTACAACGTAGTTTTTGGGATGGTTATACGGAACACCTTAAGAAAAAATTTCCAACCTGGTCAGATGGAGATATTTACCGCGAGTGCTCAAAACCTAATGCACCTCTTGATGTTGCTCCCCATACGACTGGTGGGGCCGTGGATCTTACTTTGGCTGATGAGAATGGGGTTCCACTTAATATGGGAACTGAATTCAATGCCGAGTCGATTGAGACTCACAATGCCACATATACTGCTGCTGATAATATTTCGTCAGAAGCACGCAAGAATCGACAGATGCTCATGAGTGTTATGAGTAAAGTAGGGTTTGTAAATTATCCCACTGAATGGTGGCATTGGTCCCATGGTGACAAGTATTGGGCGTTTCAAACTAATCAACCTCATGCAATTTTTGGTTCCGTTGAGCTTACACAGAAAGAGACCCTGCTCAATGACTAAAATATTAGGACAGTCAAGTCACATCTATATTCGTTCATGGTTAGAAAATGATACCGAAAATTGGTTTCAAATTTCACAAAATTCAGGATTAAATAAATTCAGCATCTCCGGTTACCGAATGTCTGATGTAGCTGCTGCGGAAAAGTTTATTACGGAGTGGAATAATGTTTTCAAAAGCGACAGAACAGGAATTTTTCCAATCTTTCTTAAAAATACAAATGAGATGACCGGAATATGTGGACTGAAAAAGGCAACATTTGATTGTGAGACTTCGGAGTACATTGAGATCATGTATCGGCTATCGGATGACTACTGGGGAAAGGGATACGCAACCGAGGCGGTCAGTATCTTGTTACGACATGCATTTAATAAACTGAACCTTAATCAGATCATTGCGTCTATTGAAAAAGAAAATCTGGACTCACTTAAAGTTTTAGAAAAAAATAGGTTTAAGTTTCAAAGAAGTGCGAAGTATCACAGAAAGAACGTCGAGATATATTCCCTTGATCGGGATTCTTTTTTAAAAACATCTCAAATCGGTGTTCGACGTGCAAGTGAAAGGGACCTTGAACGAGTTAATGACTTTTATAAACGAACTGGTTATTCACATTCTGCAACTGGTTCAGATATTGTTCTCATTTGCGAATGTGATTCGTCATTAATCGGCGCAGTTCGGATTGTTTTTGAAAGTGGCGAGTATGTTCTTCGCGGAATGCAGATTGCCCCAGAATTTCAGGGTCGCGGAATCGGAATGCAAATCCTTTCTGAAATAAGGCCCGTTCTGCGCAACCTCAATCAAAGTTGTTATTGCGTTCCTTACCATCACCTCGAAAGATTCTACGGACAAATTGGATTTCAAAAAACGTCAGAGGGACCAAGCTTCCTAGAAGAAAGGGTTGCAAAATATAATTCGACTGGGATGGACGTGATTCTGATGAGGTACGTATGATACGATTCTGAAGTGCGTGCTGCGCCATTAAACCATTGTTTTATATTCCTTCAAAGATTCAATCTGCCATCGTCACTACTCAACTCACCAACCAGCAATGGCATCAATACCTAGGGGATGGAACCATTGCCGACTCCATTTGCGACAGACTGCTCAGGCCTTCCCTGAAAATCCATCTCACAGGCGATACTAACCGTCCTGAGGGCAAAACCTTGACATGATGGCGGCCAGGTAGATAAGAAAGAAATCATTAGCGTCGCTACGCTCCGATAAGGGTGGCCGTCATCCTCCGGAATGCCTGGCCGGATTCACCGGAATACGCAAAAGATGCAGAAATCTCGCTCTGACGACCAGGGTAAACACATCTTAAGGTTTTTATTCCGATTCCTTATCGCTATGGATTTGCTCGATAGCATTGAAAAACACTTTCAATGAAACCGCATCGCTATGTGAAAGCATGCGATGAAGAGTTTGGCGAGTTGTACCTATGGCTTCTGCAAATTGCTCCTGGTTTTTATACTTAGGAGAATTCGAAATATAAGATGCTATCAAATCAGTGATCGAAGCTACATCGCCATCTTTCATATACTGAGACATCTGTTCCACCACAAAATCTGGATGACCCAATTTTTCTTTGAGGCCAGCTCGTCGGCTCTTAACTTTTGATTTTCTTTTCTTCTTTAACTTCATTTATCATCCTACGAATCAGCCTTATTAAATCTACGCTCAAATTCAGCTATAACTTCTATTATATGACTCCAAGTTGGCGGTGATCCAATAAACATTTCATTCATTTTTTTATAATCATCTTCCATACTCTTAAGAATAGGTCTCTCTGGTATAAGCTTAAGCGAACCCCTTTTCGCCGTTTCGTATTGTGCCCATCCTGCACGAAAATAAATTGATTTATGATGTGCAACTCTTTCAAGTAAATCAGTTAACTTTTCTGATTCTGAAATATAGGGAGACTCAATCAGACAGCAAAAATCACAGTAGTGTCTCGATTGACGAAGCGGCACACTTTTCTCCGGTGGGTAGTGGGCATACATATGTAAAATTGTAGCTTTTTCCCAAAAGGTTCTCTCAAGATTTAGAACTTTAACCTCATTTGGATTTTCATGAATCTTATCGGAAAGTGACTGTTTGAGATATGATGTAATGTGCTTATTACTCACTGGCCAATGTTCTGATCTTGCTCCTATTTCAATTTTTACAGATGGTCGAATATATCCACCAGTAGATCCCGTAGTAGACAACGGATAGTGAAACAAAATTGTTTGTTGATCAGGATCATTCTCATCAAGACTAACATTCCAATCCCCACTTATTTCAACTTTTATTTTATCTTCTAGAAGTCTAATCAATTCATCCTTAACAAAACTTTGGCATTTTAAAGTCAATTCCTTTAACAACTCATTTCTTTTTTTGCTCCCAACTTTTTCTGGATCTTTATCTCCAATAAATCCAAAAAACGATTTCTCAATTGATATGTCGATATCTTCCGAAAATCGATTTATTACTGAATAAACTTTTGAAAGGGATGTCCCACCCTTAAAAGTCAAATTTTCTCGTATCGTTGCGATAGAAAACAGTTTCTCTAAAAGCCAACAAACCCAAAAATCTTTTTCAATAATCTGGTTTGCCATTCCCAGCTTTTCAGATGCTACATCCAAATAAGATGATTTTTCTTCATTACTAATGAGAACTAAATTTTTTCACCTATGTCTCCACCAAAATTCGTAAAATCTTATGCATCCATATCGGCGCAAATTTCATATCAATCAAAAGTTTTGCCTTATCTTTCTCTGTTATTTTTTTTCGTATCTTAGATATCATTTGTTCAGAAACGTTATCCTTACCTATAAACTTTAGAGCTTCAAAGATAAGTCCACTGGTTGTGCCGGCAACTGCCATTGCTTTATTGCTAGTTCGCTTAAACTTAATAGTTCTTTTGCCAATTTTTAGATTTTTATCACGACCATCTGTTAAATACACAATCAAAGCTGGAACCTGCTCTGAAACCCCTAACAAATTTGCAGCAAATGCACCGGAAGGCTGAACCTGTATGTTATCTCTTAATGAAATCGCATTAATGAAACTTTCTATATTCGTAGGAAGAACACCAAGTTCTTTATGTAATTTAGGGTACTCGTATAAGGTTTTTGTGGTTCTTGAACCTTCGCTTTTTCTTCAGGTTTTGTTTCTAAATTGAAGTCTTCTAAATTTGTTTTATTTTGCCCTTTTAAAGAAACCTCAAAGGAATCAGATCGTTGAAATTCACCCCCAATACCGGGCCGGAATTTGATTTTACGTTTCGCTTACGAGCCTTTACTGGAGCCACTTCTAGATTAATGCTTGGTGTCTGAATTATTTTTAAAATATCCTCTGGCTCGATATCTTTACCGCTTTGTTTTGCCTTGATTGCCTCAGTAGTTGCACGTTTCAAGACTCTTACGACGTCATATTATTCAATTCGAATTTGATCGATCTCTTGCTCAGTCAATTTTGTCGACCTTTTCTGCAATAGAAAATTCACAATATCCTTCTGTGAAACATGAACCAAATCACCACAAATACTTTCAATTTGTTCAATCATATTATCGACAATATTTATTGATGCCGAATCAATCGAGATCAATCCCTGCTCGATCACCAAGAGGGGCGAAAAATGGATGAAATTAGTTCCCAAGCCAGTCAAACGCTCGGTCTCGACTTTGCCAAACCAGGGCTCCTCGTACGAATCGGAAAACCGCTGCATCCAGGTCAGCCAAGCCCTCGTCGCCCGGTTGATTTCACGATCCGTAATGAGGTACAGAGCCTCAAATAAACCCGTTGATCGTATAATTACAATTTCTCATATTGAATCACTTTAACAAGCTCTAACCTCTTGTGGCGTCACGCTTCAACTCGAAACATGCTTCATCATGGGACGGCTTAGCAATTTCGTTTCGACTTTCTGCGACCTCTTGGTCACAATAAATACATGCAACGTGAAATCTCCAAATTTAACAAGATAAAATTCTTTATTTTCTATGCGATCATTTTTCTGGGCCTAACTTCAATGTTTGATAATTGTGCCATCCCATATGAGGTCAAAACTGTTGGTGAACCTTCATTCAATTACTATACAGACCCAAACGCTCCCACATGTGGGAATGCAAGCAGCTCATCTCACTCGACAACTCCAAATACTGAAGACTTATGCCAGATCGGAATCCCATCCGAAGTCAGTCAAACGGTGGATAGTTTTCAATGGACCTGCAGAAATTTATCTAATTCGATTGAATGTTCCGGAGGCATGATCATCAATGGTGTCTGTGGCAGCAGTGGTGGTGCCTATTTATTTTCAAAACCATCGACTGATCTCTGTTCATTAGGTTCACCCAGTATTGTTGAAGGTTCTGGTCCTTTTTCTTGGACTTGCAAAGGCCTAAATGGCGGCAACACCAGTGCCTGTATGGCGAACCTCGTGATCAATGGAACCTGTGGAAGTGCAAGTGAGACACCATCAGAAGTAGCGCCATCTACCAATCTTTGTGCGCTTGGTAACGCGAGTGTGGTTTCCGGTTCTGGCCCCTGGACATGGACATGCGCGGGAATCAACGGCGGGAGTCAAGCTACCTGTAGCGAAAGTTTTAAAGTTAATGGTGCCTGTGGAAGCTCAAACGGGGCCAATTTAACGACCGCGCCTCAGGGAAGTACCCTTTGTCTGTCTGGAAACGCCACCTCCGTATCAGGCAATGGGCCTTTTAAGTGGTCTTGCAACGGTATTAATACCGGAACGACGGCCATGTGCTCTGCAAACCTCATCGTCAATGGCAATTGCGGCACGATAACTTCAATCAACCTAGGAAGCAATCCCTCGGTCAATGGACTTTGTTTATCCGGAACTTCTAGTGCTAT
>JBILOD010000304.1:0-5325 GCA_044374645.1 Pseudobdellovibrionaceae bacterium
AGTATCAAGCGACAGCAAGACATCCTGAAGTCTTTCATCGACCATAGTCCGGCGAATTTTTTTGGGTAAGATACGGTTATATTTATGCGTTTATCAATAGTGACCGGATTTTGGCGAGAGCGGAGGGAGGCTTTTCCGCTATGATTTTCCTATTCGTTAAAAAGAGCCGTGGGCTACGGGATGTCACTCACGAGGCGGAACCCCACAAACCCGAAACGAAAACCAGGACCGCTCCAAAAGCGGTGACCGGAACGCAAAAACCGCGCATTGCTGCCCCAACCACCGCCACGAATGACGCGGTTAGAGCCTGTGATAGGCCCTTTGGGATCTATCCCGCCAGGAAGGTTGTCACCATACCAATCCGAGATCCATTTCCAAACATTGCCGTGAATGTCATAGACAGGTTGACCGTTAATCATGATTGGCTTTTTAAGCCCTACTGCATGCGTTTCATCTCCAGAGTTACTATAAGTCCAAGCATTTTCATTTAAGTTTTTGGTGGTATTACCAAACCCATAATCGCCTGTTGCAAAACCTCCAAGTCGCGAAATATACTCCCACTCTGCTTCTGTTGGTAGTCTGTATTTTTTTCCTGAATAATGTCCGGGTAATAAATCTGCTAATTTGCTCTGAACGTCATCGTTTTTCATTGAGGATAATAGATTTAAACCGACAAGCCACTCTTTCGTAATTAGATCATGCGAAATATTTTCTACGGGCCGCTGAGCTCCTTTAAAAAAAGAGGGTTCTTTTTCTAAATTTGCAAACTGAGCAGAAAAATGCTCGTTGATTAATTCAACAACCAATTTCCACATATTTTGTGTGGTATCTACCGACATCAAATCCAATCCATTAGTTAAGGTCGTTGGTACCTTCTCCGTATCTTCCATGATAAATGTTCCTGGCTCGATTCGAACAGACCCGATAATTGGCTCTCCTTCAGGATAAACATCTGTTTTCGTTGAGTGACGCTCTTTCAACTTAAGTTTTTTTGATTTTACTTCACCGATTTTTTGTTCAATATAATCTGCTGTCAAATCTTTGCCGAGCAGACGCAGTTCTTCCACGTCATTGCGGCTATGCTTGTTTTTACGATCTATATTAAAATCTCGATTTGTAATTAAGAAATCAATCACGTTTTGAGCTTCATAATAAGCAGCTTCTAATAGCAACGAGTGGCCACTTATACTAAGATCATTAATATGAAGTACACCTAGGTTCAATAAATTCTCTAACTTACTATGGTTGTCTTCTTTAAAAGAATTTTCTTTTTCTTCAGTTAGTTTATAGTATACCATTTTCTTTCTTTGATCATGAGAGTTTGAAAATGTTTTAATTTGTTTAATGACTAACTTTTTTACTTCGACATCTTCGTCTTCTAGCTTGAGATTTTCTGCAAACCTATCGACACCCTCAGATAACGCCAGTTCAATAAGTATAGTACTAGCAATTTCAGCAGATAGTCCTTCTTTTTTCTTTTGATTCAAATAGTTTTGAAATTCTACTTTAGACAAAGACTGACTATGAATGAGCTCAGGCAACAGGACTGAGGTAATTTGAGTATACCTTAGAATATCATTTGAATGGTTAGATGCCTTGAGCGGGGCTAACCTTCTATAAACCTGTTTCACAACGTGTGTGACTGTCTCTTTTGCAACTAAATCATTAATTTTTTGATTCGTGACCATTGAAGTTAAAATATTTTCGAATCTTTGTTGATCTTCTCTAATGTTTGAACGCATTAACTTTTCAAGCTCAGACTCAATACGATTAGCATTCAATCTTCGTTTCAACTTTTCAAAAATACCTTTATCAGAGCTAGCAAGATTGAACTTTCCACTCTCCACCATATCTACTAATTCTGCGATACCTAAGTTAAGTGATTCCTGGATCACAGTCAGGGCTTTCTTATTTAAAAATACGACGAAGCTACCATTCACTGTAAAGTCCACACCTTCTCTTGCCAGAGGTTCGACATTAAATCTAATCGTTAGGCCAGTTCCACCCACTCCAAGGCGTCCTGTTTGAGTATAAAAACCATCTCCGTAAGCGGCTGCTTCACCTTCTGTGTTATTTCTTGATATAAGCACATTCGGCTCTCCGGTGTGTGATTTCGTGATCGATTCATAAGCTAAGAAGGAGTTGGTTTCATGTGCTACAATCCGAATTCCCAGATCTTTCGCAGTTTTTCCTGTGGGCCTAAAGGTTCCCATTTTTAATAAACCCGAAGTGTACTTTGGAAGCACAATCACTCTCCCATCTTTTGAAATTTCAAAACCTCGTAGGGGTTCTTTATTGAGCCAAAAACTGGCATCATTTGTTTGATCTTTAAGGTTCATCGAAAGTAACTTCTGACGCAGTCCTAATTGATCCAGAACGTTCATAGCACGTTCGATATTGTTTGAGTGCATCACAAGCTTTGCAGCAATTTCATTCATTCGGCGAAGTGCGGTGGCGTCAGTTACCGATCTAGAATTGAACTGATCAATGACCTCCTTCATATTAGACATGCTTTTTGGATCAATAGCTAAATCATATTGAAAGGCTTTAACTAGTAGGCGCATGACAGAAAGTATTTCTGGATTTTGACCCATCGTCGCACGAGCCGTAGAATGATGAAGCGGATTTCGTAAGTAAGAAATCGTGTTATTGAGGGCATCTTCTAAAAACTGATTCCTACCGGTCGACCAGGCTCTTAAGTCACGAACAACAGGCTCTTTAGTTTCTGAAATCTCGACCATTGCGAGTGAGTTTGTATCCGTAGTTTGATTTGAAAAATTAGGATCATCTAATAAGGCTTCTTTATAATAGCTATCTCCTGGTTTGCCAATGGGGGTTCTGAGAGAGCGAACTTCCCATGCTTTCTTAGATCCTATAAAGTAGGGGAATTTTTGTGATAAAGAATTTTGCAATGTTTGAATTTGCTCCATTGTCCCATCAACAACGATATCTAAATCCTGTGTGCTTCTGAAAATATTTGTAAAATCATAATCGAACCGATCTGCCTGAAGAGCTAAAGCTCCCTTTTGCCTCGATAGATCCCACTTTGCATAGTGCAAATAACTGGAGGCCGTTCCTCCGAACATCCAAACTCGAACTCCCAGTCTTTTTGCTTCGGCTCGAATAAAACTAAATTCTTCTGTCCTTGGTATACTTTGAGAGACATAATTTAATAATTCTACATCTGTTAATTTTTTTGGGACAGCACTCGTCGAAAGAATATCTATACATTGCGTAGTTGCCTGTGACTGAGTCGGAAGTAAAGTTCCAAGTAGAAGCGAAATCAGTACGACATGCGCCAAAAACATCTTCAGCATTATATTTTTGTTTCTAATATTTCTGTTCTTCATGAGGCCCTCAATTCTCGTTTTTGCTTTCTAATATACATTTTGGCACATTTTTACAGAACCACTTGAACTTGGTAAAAGGCGATCTTACTCTAAATCTAAAATAGTTGATCAGTCTCTTTTCACTCCCCTCCGCTGAAACATAATCCTTGTGTATCAGCAAACTCCCGAAAATACCCGATTCGGGCCACTCGGAGGCACACTAGTGACCGGATTTTGGCGAGAGCGGAGGGAGCCTTTTCCGCTATGATTTTCCTATTCGTTGGATTTCCGGCCGAGGGGACTTCCACTGTAGGGGATTGTCATTAAGTGGCTCAACCCTGCACGCAGCAGGGGTTGGGCGAATTCCTCCAGAACACCCACTGAGTTTGGTGAATAATAATAACAAAGGTGTAAGAAAAATATTTGGTTTCACATGTTAAATATCCGTTTCAAAGGCGCGAGGAGATATTTCCTCCAACTTCCGCTAACAACTCTATGGATAATAGATATAGCTATTGCGTCTCCACACTCTTATCTATGATTCCGACCCAGCAAATCTCACGATAGGCTTCAAAACCTTCTCCCATATTGCATGTCGAACCGTCGCGGATAGATACGACGTAAAGAATTCGATTTGGATTTGTGGGGTGAACGCGAAATTCAATTTGTCCCATGATTCTACTTTTTGCAAGCAATCCTGGCCCGTTATGGTTAATCACATTGTAAAGACCATCAACAGCATAATACCCAAATAGCACAGGAATATTTGGCGTCGTGGAATAGGCGCTGTTAGCAGGTGTATTTGATCGGGTCCAAGTCCCCAGCATTCTTGGTTCTGTCTGATGACCTTTTCGCAGATCAAAGAAATACTGTCTGATTGGTACCTCAACTCCAAAAAAGAATCCTTTTTCCTTTTCCCACGACGAAACGTTTTGCCAAAAAATCTTTGGTGCCTCGGTGGCCGCTTTGAAATCGATGAGGAAAGCCCGGATGGCATCAGCATCGGTTATCGAATAGGGAGCAGCCTCCTCCGATGGACTGTATGGCTTGCGACGCTCTGACGCGCCAAATGCAGCGGTTGCGAAGACGACTAGGCCCACTACCAACAGTAGGGACTTTTTGTATTTTGCAATATTTGTCATATTTGACTCCTTTTTGCGATAAATTCAAGCTGGTTCCTAGTTAAACTGTTCTAGGGTTTCAATGGACGAGTCATTTGCGAATCCAATGCCAATCTTTAAGCGAGTACGCACCTAACCTTGTCATGAAAAAGCTCGTTTCAACCCGAAACCAATAAAAATTGTTTATCTGAGACCTGAAATTCTTCTGTTGGCCTGAAAGCCAAGAACTTTCTGATAAAAGTAGAAGGTACGATCTAAATGTAGAACAGCGACTGGAATGTGATTGAGGTTGAACAGTCTCTTTTGACTCCCGTCCGCTGGAACATAATCCTTGTCTATCAGCAAATTCCTGAAAATATCTGATTCGGGCCACTTGAAATCTCATTTGTGACCGGCTTTTGGCGGGAACTGAGGGAGCCTTTTCCGGTTTGATTTTCCTATTCGTTGAGTTCATTATTTCTGATCCAACTAAAATGTTTCTCCTCAGTTTGCAAGTTTCCCTTGGGGGCGACCCCTTGAGTAGCCTCCAAGTATTCAAGAAAGCTGACTGCACGCTACGGGTCATTCTGATCGAACCAGATTCGTTTGTTATAGCGAAATTCATGGATTCGCTTTTTCTTTACCTTGTCGCCAGTTTCTTCTTCTTTGGTAGAATATTTGAGTTGCCCTCGCTCAATCTATGTCTCCGCCCCTGCAAAGAAAGTATCGTGACTTCCGGGTTTTATTATTAGTATTTAATTGATTTGGGCCAATTGTGTGACGTCAGTCGGGCATTCCCTTTTCAGACCCCAAAAACGAGGGAAGGTTTTAAGAAATTATCGACAATCCTGCCATAAGAAAATCTGATAGAGGAATTCGAATGCGGCTTTGGGCTC
>JBILOD010000305.1:0-5315 GCA_044374645.1 Pseudobdellovibrionaceae bacterium
TCAGAGAAAAAGAACTAAAGCTCATCGACGTTGGTGGATTTATCAATGACCTTGAAACCAAAAATGTGGGAGGTGAACAATGAAGATGACAAAAGCAACTCTCATTACTCTGGCCGCGCAGGTTCTTCCAACGTTCCTTCCCCCAACATTTGCCGCCCCCTCGTTGCGCAGTGTGGACGTCATAGCTCAGGGAGGACAGGCCCTGCCTGTGCAAACCGGACACCGTTTCGAAGAAATTTGTGTCGTTCCCTCAAAATTCAACGGCATAGACTCACAATACAGCGCTGATGACCTCAAAGCTGAATCAAAGCTGTGCAGTAAAAGCTTTTATGAAGGTGGCCAAAACCTTAAGGCCTATGGTGTCTGTCCAAAACTGAATAGCACGAACCCTGGTACTCTTGTTGTGGAAATTCCTGAAGGATGGACCAAAGAAAATACCGAATCCGCTTTCTGCAAGAACAAGTCGTCTATCGCCTCAGCCTATAAAGATCATTATGAAGTGGACTCTAAATTTAAACAGTCGATCACCTGTTCCTACTCCCCGTCAGCACTAGCCGCTTATCACCTATCCCGTATGCTTGGAGGAATCATCAATACTCCAGTCGCGGTGGTGCGCACGATGGACACGGCCACTCACGGCCAGGTCATCAATAAAGCTTTGAAACTCCTTGAAGGGCGTAACTCTGAGATCATTTATAAATCTTGGAATATGTTTAGATCTCGCAATCAAACTCAAGATGATTTTAAACTTTACGCCAAAGGCAGCGACGGAGTGGCTCTTTACGGCGCTCTTTCCCAAAACATCAAACGCGAGTATGTCTATACCGAAGTGAGTGGTGTTGGCCCTTATGATACGCGCTACCAGAGGTTCCAGCAACAAGCGCCCTTCAAACGGGTTGCGGACACACGACCATTGTCACAAATTGCGGGCAGCACCCGATTTGCGTCTATCATGCCTGTGCTTCAGCAAATGAAAGATGTCTCGAACATGATCGTACTTGACTCTTTATTGTCGCAAGATGATCGCATCGGGAATATTCACTTTCAAATGGTGGCCATGAGTTTAGACAGTAATGGCAATGTGATCCAACAGCCTCTGACCGGCAAAGAGCTTAAGGTTCTCGAGGCTCGTAACCCCGGCAAAACCTTATCTCGTTGGTCCGAATCAGCGTTCACTTCAGCAGCAACTGATAAAGTAATCACTCGTGTGATGGTTCTGAAGGACAATGATTGTGGCGTGGACGTCGATAAACGAAGCAATAATATGCGTGTGATCAGTGCCATCGAGCAGGTTCGTCATATGAGCCCGACCACCTATAATCAACTTCTACGCTTGAAAACCCTGGCGAATGACCCCAACTCAGGTTTGGAAAGCTTCTTCAAATCAACACTCCTCTACCGCGACCAAGACTTCTCGCCAAAAACTAAAAAGAGTTTTATGGATAACCTAAATCGTGTCGTGTCGGTGATTAAGAAGAATTGTGAGTCCGGCGAACTTAAGTTGGATTTACAAACTGATTTTACAGCCAATGGCGAATGGCAAGCGCCTTCATCTGCTACTCAAAACTGTTCAGGCTTATAACGTTTCATAATTTTTTATCTGGGCTGCTCATTTTAGGAATCTCATTTAAAAAGCGAGCAGCCCTGTTTCATTTCCAAGAGCCAATGAACTTTAGTTTTCAGTATCGTCACCTTCGTCATCGGCCATATCATCGTTATCGCCAGAAGGTGGAGCAACTAAACTCGCGCTATCTTCAAGTTGGCTCAAGAATTTATTGTAATCTTCTTTAGTGATAAAGCCTTGTGAAAGATTGTATTCTAAAAGACGAATATCAAACTTCATTTTATTCATTGCTTTCTCAAATGACATGCCACTCTCCTAGTTCCAATACTTTGGACCTTTTTGGTTTTCTGATGATTCAGGATTACCGTTATCTACAACAAGGCGCAAATTTCGTCCACGTTTTTTCGATGCTGAGCGTCTCTGCCAAAGATCCCGCCCCTTTAAGAGCAAAAAGCCTGAAAGTAAGCCTGTCAAATGGGCAAGATAGGCCACGTCCCCCCCAATAGGGCTGCTTCCCATCAGAGACAAAAATTGGATGGCCCCTAAAAGCATCACAAAATATTTGGCCGGCATCGGAAAAACCATCATAAAGGCCACGACTCGATCGCCAAAAATCTTGCCATAGGCTAGCAATAAACCAAAAATCGCCCCTGAAGCCCCTACCACCGGCGTCAATAGCCCCAAAGGAGTTCCATTGTAGACTAAGGCATAGAACCCCATGCCCAAACAATAAAAAATACCCGCACCAATTCCAGCCATCAGGTAGAAAAACAAAAAATATTTACTTCCCCACAATTGTTCCAGCTCAGCACCCAACCACCAAAGCATCAGCATATTGAATACAATATGGCTCCAGTCTGAGGAGTGCAGAAACATATATGTTAAGGGCTGCCAAAGATGAAAATCAACGAGCACCTTACCAGGAACCAGGGCAAACACCGAACTGAAGGAGAAAAAATCCAACATTCGATCGAGTAGGAACTGACCACCAATCCATACCGCTACCGTTGCGATGATCAGTCGTTTCACCATGGGAGTTACGGGCATCACCACGGGAACTCCAGGACCTCGATAATTCATAGAACCTCCTGCCAGGCCTCTTTTAATCGATGGTACGAGGACTCCAGACTTTCAACAACCACTTTTGTTTCAGCAATAAGCGGAAAAAAATTAACGTCGCCAAACCAACGAGGAATTACGTGCCAATGAAGATGCTCGGGGATGCCGGCTCCGGCCACGGCCCCATGATTTAAGCCCACATTCATTCCCTCACAGCCATAAACTTTTTGAACCACTTGCATGGCCTTACGCAACAATTTCATTAAGTCAGAATATTCGGCCTCTGAAAAGTGAGTGATATCCCCACAGTGCCGCAGCGGAATTACGAGCAAATGACCATTATTGTAGGGAAACTTGTTCATGACCACCATACTGTGGTTCGTTTTGACTAAGGTGAGTGTATCCAACGACTCAGGTTTCTCGGCACACACACAAAAAACACAGCCATCGGGCTTCACCAGTTTGCGAACATACTGATAACGATCGGGACGAATCATTAAATCGCGCTCTTGTGGCCATATATCCGTCAAATCCAAAGAGTTAAGAGGTGATATCGGCGTTACTTTGGATTTCGATTTTGATTTCGATTTGATTGCGGATCTAGCCGTGGATTTGCCTTTCACTTTGGCCTTGAGCTTCGATTTAGATTTGGGCCTCATTCAACCCCCTCATCCAGCCAAAACCCAGGCATGATGGCCATCGGACGATTAAACCCTTTCAGTTTAATGAACTGTAGAAGCTTCTTTTGGGGTGCCAGCGAAAACTCCATATCTTCATCGTCCTCTCCCTCAATAATCCGCTCCAATAATGATGGTTGGCGCTTTGGAGCTTCAAAAAGTTCGTAATCCTTTTGCACCCCTGCCAGCTCGGCCAAAACCTTCGCGGCATCATCTTGGGATCCTACGAGATCGGCAAATCCCAATTTTACAGCCTGTTCACCATTAAAAACTCGCCCGTCAGCATAACTATCAAGAACTGAGTCCTCAAGTTTGCGGGACTCCTTAACTGCGCCCCGAAACTGTTGGTAAGTTTCAGAAATGAGGTTTTGAAAATAATCTTTTTCTTCATCCTTCATGGCCCGGTACTCTGATCCCGCATCTTTGAGTTTACCCGATGTGATCGAAAAACGTTGAATCTTGGCCCAGTCATAGAGCTTTTCGAGGTTCGCAAACTCCATAATGACCCCGATGGAACCAATCAAAGTGCCGTTGGAGACGACAATTTTATCGGCCGCCATAGACACATAATAACCGCCGCTCGCATTCAAACTCGGCGAATAAACAACAATTGGTTTCTTGGTTTCCTCTTTGAATTGCTTGAGTTCGCGATAAATTTCCTCAGCCGGGCCCACCGCCCCACCAGGAGAGTTAATACGTAACAAGATCCCCTTGATAGAGTCTTCCTCCTTGTATTTGCGCAGTTTCTTCAAAAACTTTTCACTATCGAAAATCACGCCTTTCAGGTCTAAAACCAATAAATTTGATTTAGAACCGATTTTAGGGGTATCCGACCCATCTTTCCCCGCGATCATTGATAATCCCACTACCAGTGAAACTACAGCCGCAAAAAGAAAACCCATAAACAGTAATACAAACCAAGGATTACGCCTCATCATGATGCCTCCGCACCACGAAATTTCACCCCATCTCTGGAGCCTGGTCAAACCCTACCCATGACCCAATGCGGTTCACCCAAGTCAGCGGTGACGCTTAGCGCGGTCCACACGAAATGTTTTCATTTCGCAAGGAACCGCTGTGGCTTTCACCTAAACAATATTAGATTAGCACCTACTCTGAAACAGCTCATACCCCCTACTCACAAGGAGTACTTAATATGATTTCCAAAATTGCTATCACTTCAACCTTGGCCTTTTTAGGATTTGCAGCCATCTCCCAGGCGACAACCTATTCCTATAAGCATCCCGTCGTCATGATGGCCTATGAAGAGCAAGCATGCAGTGCCGACGGCCATGAATGGAATGCCGAGGATGGTTATTGTTTGATCGAAGATGCTGCCGATTTTGTTTGGATTGTGAGAAAAGAAGATGCCTCCTATTCCGTCACCATCGAGACGATCACAACCAACGCACACACCTGTTCCTACGAGGCTAACAACGGGAAATATGTGACTCCCAATAAACTGGTCAGTTCACAGCCGTCTTCCATCTTTAAGGACGATAAAGAAGTTCCTGCCGTTTGCGAAGTCACAGTCACTCATAATGCTGACAATTCAGTGACCGTAACCACGAACGATCGTGAAGCTTGCCAGTATTTCTGCGGCATGAATGCTGAACTTGAGATTCCTAAAGCCACAGAAAAATAGGCGCCGAAGGCGGCCATTTAGGGCACCAATAGAGTGCTTGCCAGGTCCGCCCTCTTCCATTAAGGATGAACCCTCGAAAAGTACAAATAGGGGGGAGTGCGGGCCATGGAACTACAGACTGCAACTTTGAAAACTGCATCAAAATCAAACAATTCTATAGTGATAAACAAAACTCTGACCTCCAATCCTAAGCCCCACCCAAAGGCGGATGCTCTGGGATTTGGCAAGTACTTTACTGATCACATGCTGACCATCCACTATAAAGATGGACAGTGGCAAACCCCGGAAATCGCTCCTTATCATTCACTCAATTTAGATCCGGCAGCTTCGGTACTTCACTATGGCCAGGCCCTTTTTGAAGGCATGAAGG
>JBILOD010000484.1:0-3481 GCA_044374645.1 Pseudobdellovibrionaceae bacterium
TGGGCCTTGTTGGCCCTGATCGACGGTGGCGAGAGGAACTCAGTCGCTGCCACCAGGGCTGTGCAGTTTTTGATGGATCAGTTCGAAACCAATGGCCGCCAACATGGTAAACAAGGCTTCTGGACGGACCCCTCAGTGACTGGCACAGGCCACCCTGGATTGATTTATATGGTTTATCCGTCCTATCCCTACACTTGGCCTCTGATTGCTTTAGGAAAGTACCTGCGCGAACAACATTGAAGATCTCTTCACCGCATCTAAATCTAAAACTCATAAATCTCAATTTTCGGCGACAAATTAGCCCAGAAATATTTAATTGAAAAATTAGGTTTCCCGAACATTTCCGATCCCAATAGCATCACTCATTCTAATTGCGTTAATCGTTAAGTAGATATTTTTTATTGATAGGGTCTACTGCGAAGGTAGGTTTCGTCGAAGTGAGTGGGTGTCTTGAAAGGAGCGCACCGAAAGACGACTCCCGAAGAGTTTCAGACCTCAATAAGGCGGGTCAAACATTTGAGGCTCAACTCAGTTCCAGTGCCCCTTTAAGACATATATTTTAACGAGGAGTCATTTTATGAAAAAATCATTAGTCATCATCAGCGCAATTTGTTGTTTCATTCAAGCTCAGTCTATGGCCGCCGATCAAGCGCAGCAGGGTTCTCAGAGCATTCGTTTTGAAGATCTAAAAGAGGCCTGTTCCAATCCGGCTCGCTTCCACAACCAGGTTGCCCCTCAAAATATTCAGATCTCTTGTACGGAAATGAAGACAAAGTGGTTGGAAGACATTGAAGGAGCCGTGGCGCTGCCCACTAAACGTTTAGTCGTCACTTCTGTGATCTCCAACAAGTACACAGTCTCACCGTCGACAGCCCAAATGCTCTCTGAACCTCAATCCGCTGGATGTGCGAACTTCAAACAAGTGATTGAAACGCTCGACACAGCTCACTCCACAACTTGCGAAGAATTATTAGCCTATAAGGGAACAGGAGAGGAATACTGCGCATCAAATTTAGATGACATTCGTATTGCCAGCCCCGACTCTATCAAAATGCAAGAGACTGGCAAAAAGTTCGGTTTCTGTAATGTGAAATCACAAAAAGATTAATAAGTCGCTGTGTCGCGAATTCTTTGACATTCTCTTTTCTATCCGTGGGTCCCCGTTCATCGGCGTAAACTTCAACAGTAAACGAGGACCCACATATTTCTTTGAGGTCCTTATGAAACAATGTGTAACGACTTTCAATGTACATCCATCATCATCCCTTCGCATCCTTTGGAAATTATTTTTGGGTCTAACTCTGTTAACGCCTTGGAGCTTCGCTCAAAACGCCACCATGAGCATCAGTGATATACAGTTTCACGCGGATATTTTAAGGGAACGTGATCGCGACCTGATCGATGCCATTAATGATCCAGCACTCACAGCAGTGACCAAAGAGTATGGCTTTACTGTGATAAACACCAATACGTTACCATTCCGTTCCGCTGTCACCAAGGCACACGTAACCCCATGGTCATCCTATTGGTTTCCAAAAAAAGATCCGCGACTCTTTGACGACCGTAAGGCCGCCAACGCCAAAGACTTTAAAAATCTTTCGACCTTAACTAAATTAGATTTACTACAAAAGCATTTAAAGTCGCCGATCACTCAGTCGGCATCCGAATTTGAACGCAAGAGTTTTGATCCAAATGCCCAAACCTGGGAAGGCCTTTGTGACGCCTGGGCTCTGGCTTCGATCTTTTTGACTGAGCCTAAACGTTCCGTCACCTACTACCTACGTCGGCACGATAGAGACGCCATCACTTTTGATATCACGGAAATCAAAGGACTCCTTCTCAAAACTCTGGAGGCTGTCCCTACCGAAAACTTCAAATATTATGGACAGAAATTTACGGGGCAAGATAAAGGTTGGATTTACCCAGATCTCTTTCCTGAGCAGTTTCACCGTTTACTCGAAGTGCAACTTTTTGAAAAAAGACAACCCTTCATCGTAGATATCGATCAAGGCGTCGAAATCTGGAACTATCCGGCGTACAAGGCGAACTTTACCATGACGGCAATCCCCAATGAACCCAATGCGGTGTTTGTACGAACTTGGGTCTATTTTGCAGACTCATTGAAATCTTATGATCCTAACTATACTGGCACCAAAGAAGTTATTCGAGAATACAACTATGTATTACAGGGAGACCGCAATGCCAATGGAGATCTGATCGTGAACCTAGGCTATTGGGCGAAAGGCCCCAGCGGAGTCAATTCACGCAATGATCATCCGGATTTTGTGGTCATACCCCCTTCACGTGAGCAGCTCCAACGCCAAAGTTGGAATCCGGGAATAGATATTAAAGTGATTGATGAGATCTCTGCCAAGTCGATCTAAATAAGTGGTTCATTAGGGCCCACCACAGAGTCTGGGCTCTTACCCGCACTCTGTGGCAGCAATATTGTTATATCAATATTCTTTGTTTTCATGACATTACTATGATGACTTATTTAAACTTCAATAACGGCTGCAATAACCTTCTGGAATATAACAACCACTGTATTCAAAACTAGAACCACCGCAAGTGTACAGCGCATTGTATGCGGCCTGATCTTCGGTCGGTCCGGCAGCGGAGTAGGCATTCATATACTCATCGAAGGCAGTGCACTGGTAGTAGTTATCGGGAGTGTTATAGTCACGGTTGTAACGCGGAAAAATAATACCTCTATACCACCAACCTGGCCGCCAGGTTCGATTCCAACGCCATCCTCGGTTCCAACCTGGACGATCTCGGTGACCTCCATAGCGATAGGATCTCCGTCCTGGTTGATATCCTCGTCCCCCACGATCATGTCCACCGCGAACGGTGCCCCCACGACCTGGGTTACCTCCACCACGGTGCATCCCGCCGCCTGGGTTGCCGCCGCCACGCCGGAATCCACCGCCTGGATGGCCACCTCCTGGGTTGCCTCCGCCCCGATGCATTCCGCCACCACGGTTGCCACCACCACGGTGACCTCCACCCGGATTGCCTCCCCCGCGTCGTGGGGGTAATAACATCAACGCTTCATCGTTGATGTCCGCAGAGAGATCATTCATGTCGAACTCATCAACCTCTTCCAGATTGGAATCGATCTCCGAATCCAAAGTATCTTCATTCAGAGGTAGTGCCAAATTGGCTGTCGTCTCGTCAATATCAGCTTCAATATCGAGTGTCTCGGAACTCAATGCCTCGGAGTTCCCTGTCTCGGTATTGATTGTCTCGGAGCTGTCGGCTTCAGTGGGTAGTGTTGAGAGAGCCTCTTCCGGAGTATCCTCGGCACGCAGACCGCCGGACGCTAGCAATATGAGTAGTGTACTCAGCAGTAATTGTTTCATAAAAACCTCCTTGTAAAAACGCGAAACACGTTTTTTACATTTTATCCCTTAATTGGGACCACCGAGCATTCTCGCTCTGAATCCAAGCAAGTCAACAGGTCCACCGAGGAACAGTC
>JBILOD010000307.1:0-5286 GCA_044374645.1 Pseudobdellovibrionaceae bacterium
TTTAGTTTTTTTTATTTTTGTCCCAAATTTAGCCGCTGCTCGTCTCGATTGGATCCTAAATTTCGTTTTGAGACAAAAGTTTCAGCAAAATTTGCTTAGCTTTATCGATGAAATCATTCTTTTGATGATGACGGGGAAGTCTTTTCGCGACTCTTTTCTATATTTGACCGCTAATCCGAAAGACTTTTTTCAATTCAAGATGCGTGAACTACTTATTGCCGGAAGTTTTCAGGACAAAACCCGATTTACTAAACGCAACGAGATGATTCAGATCACAGAACTGGTCCAGGCGATCGAAAAAAATCCGCACAAATCCATCGATAGACTCCGAGCTTTTCGTCGACAATTGCATTGGGTTCAAAGTTTTGAACGAAAATCGAAACAAGCCACTACGCAAATTCGTGCCCAAGCCCTAGTTCTCACGCTTCTCTACTGCGGACTCCTCGGTTTCGTTATGAAGAATAGCAATGCATCCACCACCCCCATCATTTTTCCGTCGGTGTTTTTATTTTTGTTGGGGTTGGTGGCACTCTATCTTTTGAGCCGGAGAACAAAATGGAAAACATAAGTCCTACACTTCTTTTGCTCCTCGATGTGCGCGCAGCGTTGGAGAATGGCACTTCAGTGCGAACAGGAGTTCTACATTTTTTAAAAAATCACCATAATTCGCTCAGTGACACCGTTTCTAGCTGGCTCCTGCGCCTCGATCAGGGCCAAGAGACTCACTCGATTCTACAATCACTCCATCCCTGCAGACGAACACTCCTAACTCTCCTCGAGAAAGGAATAGCAGGAATGCCGATCCTGGCACATCTGATTGAACTGGAGAATGAAGTGGTGCGATCTTGCGAGTCTGAACTTGAAGAGCAAATTCAAAAACTACCGATCAAGCTCATGCTGCCCGTGCTGTTCCTAATGTTTCCTGCCTACTTGATCCTTTTGCTTGGCCCCATCCTGTTATCCATTCTCTCCCAGTTTTAGGGGGCAAAGACTTTAACTTGCCAATTTCCCCACAACCATTTTATTTAATGGTCTAGCCGTTACGGAGGGGGAAACAAAATGGCAACGAGAAACTGTGCATCCAAGGATGGTCTATCGGATCTTCAAGTACTGATATTAGAGTTAGAGAAACCTCATCCCGATGTGAAGACCATCAAGACCTTGACCGCTAAGTACGGCATTCCCTATAAAACAAATATTTCAGAACAACTTGATGAACTGTTGATTTACCTTAATAGCTTGTCAGTGCCCCCTGAGAAAGAACCAAACCAAGAACCCTAACTCCTCTATTATATATAAGGACAATCATGCGCCCAATAGCTAACTCCATTCTAGATTTGATTGGCAACACTCCTATTGTTCGACTTAACAATATCGTTCCAGAAAATTTGCGGCACCATCAATTTTTCGGCAAACTGGAATACTTTAACCCTGGAAACAGCGTCAAAGATCGCATTGGCATGGCCATTATCAACGAAGCCGAGCAAAGTGGGCGTCTGAAACCTGGCGGAACTATCGTCGAGGCGACTTCTGGAAATACGGGTGTTGGCTTAGCGCAAGCCGCTTTATTAAAAGGCTATAAATGCATTTTCGTAATGCCGGATAAAATTTCGGAAGAAAAGCGCGCCATCCTCCGTGCCTACGGTGCCGAAGTGATCATTACACCAACCGCCGTTGAGCCCGAAGACCCACGCAGCTATATTTCGGTGTCGCAGCGATTGGCCAAAGAAACTCCAAATGCTATCTTAGGAAATCAATACCACAATCCGGCTAATCCACAGGCTCATATCAAAAGCACTGGTCCAGAAATTTGGGAACAAATGAATGGCAATATTGATGTATTTGTCGCTGGCGCAGGTACTGGCGGCACTATTTCTGGCGTGGGTGAGTATTTAAAGTCCAAGAACAGCCAAATAAAAATTGTTTGCTCCGATCCAGATGGCAGTATTCTTGCGGACCTTTTCTACCATGGTAAGGTTATAACCCCTGCTCATGGCTACTTAGTAGAGGGTGTGGGTGAAGATATGTTGCCGGAAAACGTTCATCTAAAGACGATGGATGATTTTGAAACCGTCACTGATAAAGAAGCTTTTCAAATGACCCGTCAATTAGTGGCCAAAGACGCACTTTTCTTAGGACCGTCTTCAGCCCTTGCCTTAGTAGGTGCGTTTAAATACGCGGCTAAGCTGGAAAAGCCCTCGCGAATTCTCGTGCTTTTCCCGGATAACGGTCGAGGATACCTCAGTAAGGCCTTCAACGAGGCTTGGCTAAAGCAAAATAATTTAATCTAAACCAAGGATTGGAGCTCACAATGTCAGACATTTCAAAGTTAGCGAAAAAATTAGGTTTTGCCACTCGCGCAATTCATGCAGGGCAAGTTCCTGATCCAACAACAGGCGCTATTATGACGCCGGTTTATCTTACATCAACCTTTGTTCAGGCTTCGCCTGGAGTTCATAAAGGGTATGAATACAGCCGTACCAGCAATCCGACCCGCAAGGCCTACGAAGATTGCCTCGCCAGCCTCGAAGAAGGCACCCATGGGTTCGCCTTCGCATCAGGTTGTGCGGCAACCACCACCGTTCTTCATTTGTTAAAACAGGGTGATCACGTTATCGCTGGGGACGACATGTACGGCGGAACATTTCGTTTGTTTGATAAAGTTCTTCGTCATGATGGATTTCAGTTTAGTTACCTGGATTTAACAAACGCGGAAAATTTGAAAGAGGCCATTCGTCCAGAAACCAAAATGGTTTGGATCGAAACTCCCACAAACCCAACCCTCAAGCTCGTCGATATCCAACGGATCTGTGAAATCGCCCATACCAAAAATGTTTTGGTGGCCGTAGATAACACCTTTATGAGCCCTTACTTTCAACGCCCACTCACTCTGGGAGCCGATATTGTTGTGCACTCCACCACAAAATATGTCGGCGGCCATAGTGATATGGTTGGTGGCGCCGTAGTGACTAACAAAAAGGAACTTGCTGAACGAATCGCTTTTTTGAGCAATTCCATGGGTGCAATTCAAGGTCCGTTCGACGCTTTCCTGAGCATGCGCAGCCTTAAAACATTACCGATTCGCATGCAAGCCCATGCTAAAAACGCCATGGAAGTGGCGAAGTTTCTTGAAGCTCACCCCAAAGTTCAGTGGGTACGCTATCCAGGACTTGAATCACATCCTCAGCATGCATTAGCGAAAAAACAAATGCTTGGTTTTGGTGGCATGATCACTTTTGCACTTAAAGGTGGCATCGACCAGTCGCGAACTCTACTCGAGAACGTCCGCATTTTTGCGTTGGCAGAAAGTCTCGGTGGTGTTGAATCACTGATTGAGCACCCTGCAATCATGACGCACGCTAGCGTTCCTGCGGATGTTCGTAAGCAGCTCGGTATTGATGATAGTCTTGTACGCCTCAGTGTGGGCATTGAAGACATCGATGATTTATTGAGTGATTTGAAGAACGCACTCGAAAAAGTCTAGGGCTGTTCCTTGAATTGATGGGCGCTCCAGAGAATGGTTTTTATTTTTCTTCGTAAAGCCTCAAACAAGCGGTGCTCGCCTTCGGGGCTTTGCCCCTTCGGCTCCGCTCCGAACTCGTTTTCCGAAGAAAAATAAAAAACATTCTCTGAGCGCCACTCGAAAGGAACGGTTGAATCCTCCCAATACGCCTGATTTGCTAATGAAATACGCTATTTCAATATTAGTGAAAAAGAATTGGGAAAAGCCGCTTGACAAGAATCTGGCCCGCCTTTATTCAATGATCTCTGTTTTCAATAATCTATTCGAAAACAAACCAATCCTGGCTTGGTAGCTCAGTCGGTAGAGCAGAGGACTGAAAATCCTTGTGTCGGCGGTTCAATTCCGTCCCAAGCCACCATTTTTCTCCAAACATTTTAAAGAAGACTACCTTGGCTATCCATTAGGATAGAGCCTTTTGATAAACCAATGATTTCTAAAAGCACCTCCACGGTCTGACTCACCTGGTGAACTTTGCTTTTCTCCTGCTTTGGAAGCTTGTTGTAAGCTGAGAAATTTTTGAACTTCTGTTTCAAGGTCCGGCTGCACAGGGACTTCTTTTCTGTCACGTGCCGCTTTCATTTCCTCTACCAAACTCTTCAGCTCCTGATTGGTAGTTTTGTCCAACACATCCTGAGTGCGTCCATTCGGATTCAGCGCAGGAAGTTTTGCTCCTGCATCTTTAAGCATTTTCAAAACCTCAGCATTCTCCGCTCTGATCGCTTCCTTTACGAGATCGTAACCGAGGCGACCGATTTCTGGATCAGAATAATACTTAGTCAGATTGGCTCCAGAATCAATGAGTCCCTTGATCAGTCCGTTCTTTGAAATGGACCGAAATGTCGCTTGAGCTTTTTCATTGTCGCCTTTCGCGTAGTCATTGAGAGTTTGCTGAAACTCACTCTCACTTGTATTAAGCCAGTGAGCCACGAGTTCATTCTTGCGAGCCGGAGTGATTTTGGAACCAGGGCCGTCCTTATAAACTCCCCAAAGACTTTCCGTGAACAACGCTCGATTCTTCTGCTTTTGCAAAGTGGCTCTTTCTGACACAGCCATGTCTTTAATGTAAGATCGAATGGGATCAATTCCGGAAATCGGCTCAATAAGGTCACTGAGTCGTGTGAGATAATCATATTCCTCATAGATCCTCTCCGCCGTGAGAACGCTCAGACCGATTTGGTGTAGCTTTTGTACCCATTCGAGCTTCTTTGTCTTTGCTGCCGCAACTAAGTACTTCCGATGAGAGATCGGAACAAGCTCGAAAACCGATCTACCACTATTAGCTTCTATAATGGAGCTAAGAAACTCATTAAACAAAGTCTGATTATCAGCCTCAATGAGTCGCTCTCCAATCAACACGAGATCGTACTTTGAGGCTTCTCGATAATTCCTCTGTCTTACCTTTGAAATATAATCTAAAGCCGAGGAAACAGCCCGTTTCTGATTATCCTGTTTAATCATGAGAGCGTCCATATCCTCCCTTTGCCGCTGGCTGTCCACAACCTCTCTCACTCTGCCATTCTTTGTATGCTCGAGCGCATACATTGTATCACCTTTTTTAGACATGGTCGGAAGTCTCGCTCCATAGGAAAAAAGAATCTCAAGTGCCTCGGCATTCTCCGCTCTAATGGCTGACTTAACCAAATCATAGCTGGCATCGTAGTCCTGAGGAAGAATATAACCACCATTTGTTTCTATGAGCCTTAGCAATAGGTCTTCACGGTGTTCCACAATCGCACGGTGTGCCAAGGCATTCGGGTCAAACT
>JBILOD010000471.1:0-3566 GCA_044374645.1 Pseudobdellovibrionaceae bacterium
ATCTGGCCCGAATCTGGAACTTGCAACCCAGGCTCACCTGAGCAAGTTGGGTCCCGTGTCGCGATGATTGACCATATCCCTGCGATTGAGCTAAGCCATTTTCGCGAGGCTGTCATGAGTTTTGGCTCAGGCCCGCGAGATGGTGAGGCGAAGGTAGATTGTAAGCATGTTGGCACTTACAGGTAAAATTCAGTTATGTCTCTCGAGTCTTCTTTTTTATTAACTCGACCGGTGGTCTATGACTTTATATCACCGGCTGCATTTCTAACAGCGCTCATCCGGTACTATCAACAGGAGAACCCTTCTTTTAGCATTAGGGCTCAGATACGAAATAGTGCGGGTTGCTCGCCGAGTTACATTTCTTTGTTAGTAAAAGGGAAAAGACGCCTAAGACGCGATTACCTGCCGATTGTTGCGCAAATATTTCAGCTTCAAAAAGGAGAAGTGGAATACTTTGATTCGTTGATCACTCCTTCCGTTCAGACTCACCAAGTATCATCCAGATTGCAAAAATCTGAAAGATTTCCGCGGAATCATCTCCTTGCTGATTGGGTGAATGTGTATGTCAAAGATTGTATTCATCTTAATAAATTTATTCCAAAAGCTGAAATCATTTACAGACTTCTCGGTGGACTAACGACTGTACAACGGATCGACAAAGCAATTTCATTTCTTTACCGAGAAGGCTTTTGGCGTAGTACTCTGCAGGGCCAAACAATTCCGGATGATTCTGTAGTGGTGACAACTTCAGGCCTACCGGTTTCGAAGATTCGGCTTTTTCACAAGGCCGCTTTGGAAATTGCAAAAAAGGGTTTAGATCGTATTCCCCCAAGTCGGCGCAAAGCCTATACCACCGTTGTATCAGTAAATAGGAAAGACTTTGATGAATTATGCGCGCTTGTCGATAAATTCCATTGTCAATTAAAAGAGTTTATAGATGAGCATCCTACTGGGCGCGATCAGCTTTGCCAGGTCACTATCCATCTCACCCCGATCGGAGGAAAACATGACTCTACGATTTGAATTTCTGATATTGATTTTTCTAGTAATTCCCCTGGAAGGAAATGCCTCTGGTACCGCGGTTGGAAATGGAGGAGACCCTCTTTTTTATTATCTGGAGTCGACTCGCGGCTCAATGAGCCAGACCCTGGATTACTTGAAGAACGAACCTGGAGATTCCAATAGAATTTGTGATGCCCTCCCAACTCTTACTCTCAATCAGCGAAAAGATTGCGCCGATTTTGCCCGACAATCCTTTGCGCAGATGCTCAAACTGAATTCTCCGTTAGAACCAATAGAATTTGTTCTTCGCAATGATCCTTTACTGGTAGATGGGCCCGATGGCCAACCTATGCCCGTAGCGGCTCGGACAACACTTAGTAATCGTGGACCCATAGAGTTTCATCGCGCCTCAATTGAGTTTTTGAGACCATCTCAAATGCTCATGCTGATGGTGCATGAGTTTGGCCATAAAGTAAAATTCAAGGGTCATCATGTTCAGGATAATTTACCGATCATGAGCTTTCGGAACGGCCGGGAGCTTCTGGATTCCTTTGGCAAAGTCGTTAGTCACTGGGCAGTTAAAAAAGGTTTTATTGGGGATAGCTTTGCTCTTCGCGATTTATTTGATTGTAAAGTGAATTCAAATGCCGGGCAATTTCGCGTACGAGTTTCTACCTCTCGAAAAATTGAAGCTCAAAATTCGGAAAAGTATGAGATAACGATGGGGTATTATCCATCTGACCCTCGAATCGAGGTTCCTGAGTTGAGTGGTGATACGTTACTTCTCCGAATGTTCATTACAGAGAGCCGATCTTGCCTTGAAAATAATCCAGATAGGCACGCTTCCCTAGAAATCGTTCGCCTTTTTGCGAATAGCGCAAAAACTGAAGTTGTTTCGCGTCGAGAATTTTTAGGAATTAATCCTATTTGTGATCTTCAGTCAAACCAGTCGCTTACTATAGAGGGAGCAGGAATTACTTTCAGTTGTGTATATGTTGGAACTGAAGGTGCGACCACTAACGCAAAACCTTTGATTTACGCTTATTAATGTCAGGTCCAATTCGGAAATCCAGTCGAATTTAGAGAGGGAAGAACATCTGAATTGGGTGAATTTTAAACTGAGGAATTCCATCACCCAGCTCCTATCTTGCTACACTTGACTTTAAGGGGTCATTCCGTAGTAATAGGGATTGGGCCATGATGCTTGGACAATTGCAGATCGACTCGTCGATGTGAACCTTCCGTAATTGAATTTGTTTTTCAAAATCTCCCAACCACGTTAGTTCTAAATTTTAAATAGGTCTATGCAAACTGCTGCAACTTCTTCCTCCGGAGATGGATTTATGACCTTAAGAGCTTTTGCCAATGCTTCGGCTAATATTTCTTGCACTCGGGGTAAGTCTTTTTTAGCGACGGTAAAAACAGATGAATAGTGGAGGTTTTCTTCAATATTTTGATCGAAAGCCATCATTGTTCTCAATCGCCAATTAGTATGGTGTTTTGAAATCAGAGGGGAAGACTTATCGAGATGTAAGAGTGGCTTAACAGTTAAATACCGAATGCGCTCTTTCCGGCAAAGTCCTGTTTTAACTAAAAACTCCAGAACTTGGTCGACTCTTGGCAAAGGTATTTCTAGTTTCTTGGAAATGGCCTCTCTCGTTTGAAACTGTTTAATCGAAAGGAGGACATGAATCGCTCCGTATTGCCAACTGCTATAGTAGATAGCTTCCTCTTCGTATTGGAGCGAATCAGGCATTTCAAGGCGGTTTTTGAGTGATAAGGATTTTTTCTGGCGGTCCTGGAGTAACAGAAAACAAAACTTCCTGACTACAATTTCCCAGTGCAACTTTTTGCCATCATCACCTCGTAAGGGGTACGCCAGTCAAGGCATTTCATAGGCCTATTATTGATCTCAAATTCTATCTTCTCTAGGTCCCTGTTTGTCAGTTCTGTGAGGTCGGTTTTCTTAGGCAAGTATTGTCGAAGGATGCCGATTCGATTTTCATTGGTTCCACGTTGGTGTGACGAGTAGGGATCGCAAAAGTAAATTTTGATTTTCATCTTCTTTGAACATCGTTTACGGTCCTCATCGATAAATTTGTAAATGGTCTCAGCACTGACAGTATCTTGACCTTCGAGCCTTAGGCGGTTGGAGATTTGCTCTGGAGAGCACCTCAGCTCTAGTCTTTCAAGGATCGTAGTCATGACTACGGGGTTCATCCGGTAAGGCCCGTGTTTTGATTCCGCTCGAGTCTTGGCCAAACGCTGGGCTTGCTTTGCACGATAGCATCTGCGCCCCGTATTTCGTGAAATTTCTCTCCCTTTTGTGCTCTTGTGAAAGCCAAGCTTGTCAGCGATGGCTGACTTTGATTGGCCAGCATCGAGGCCATCTTTTATTCGAAGACGATCCTCGCTGGTCACCCGACGGTATTCCATTCTTAACTCCAGTTTCGTAGTAAAAACTGAGTCGCAAATGGCCCGTCAGGTGGCTACCTTCAACTCAGCTTGTTATTGCCTGAGTTGCACTGGAAACAATTTTTCGGGACCAAGATAGTGGCTATATG
>JBILOD010000309.1:0-5276 GCA_044374645.1 Pseudobdellovibrionaceae bacterium
ATTTTTTAAATTCTGCCGACTTAAAACTCTCATGAATTAAACGAATGCAGGCAGGACACCAACTGGCCGTAAAATCAATGAGCACCAATTTTCCAGAGCGTTTAGCCTCATCCATCGCTGGTGGCAACTGATTCAAGATAAACCCCTCTTGATCACGAACCACTTTTGGGGATTTGGATTTCTGACCAGAGGGTAATTGCATTTTTGTGGTGGTTTGAGGGCCACTGAGTACTTCAGTATGGGGTTCGCACACCGTCTTTGCGTTGTCACAAACATAATATTGAATCTTGGCCCCGGAAGTCAGTGTCCCAGTCCATCGAAATTCCAACTTTTGTTCTGATTTGAGACTTGGCGAAATTTTTGTCTTGTTGGATTCCAAATAGGTTGGAGCCTCTTGATTAAAATGAAAGCCTTCATCGACAGTAATATGAGCCGTGGACGCCTTAATATCTAACTTTAAATGAGTTTTACCTTCGGATTTCAAACCCGCGTAAACAAACAGCGGAAATGTACCTAACATAGCAAACAAGAGTACCAACTTCATCAATTCCCCCACTAACTTAATAAGTGCAATCTCTGAATCGCCTGAAGTGTACATTAGTAATCTCAAAATGGAAAGTTCCCAATTGAAGGAAAATAAAAGAGCAAGGAACCTGGGAGGGGAGCCCCTCCCAAATAACTTTTAATTAGTGCAGACTGGTATTTGAGCGAATCGAATGAATCTGAGCTAACCGATCTTGTTGACTAACCACTGAGTCCTGAATGGATACCAGCTTCTTATACAATTTATTCTTCGCTTCCAAAATGGCTTCATAGATATTTTCGGAAGATCCCTCCTCTTCCAAACTAACGCCGTTTTCCTTGATAGTGATGAGAATATTATGAAATTGAGCTCTCTTTTTGGGCCGTTCTTCTGGGGTCTTTGAAATAACCGAAACAAGACTCGTTGATGTTAAGAATGGCTCAAAATCAACAATCTGTTGATAAATAAACGACTTAACTTCCGGTGTTTCTTCAATGAGTAGGGCAGGACTTTGACGCTTTTCCATACACGAACCTCCTTGCGTTTGAGCAGGAGCCCACCCCCTGCCCATTGTACCCATTATAACAATGTTGGCCCCAGCTTTGCTGTCAAGTTTGCCAAAGAGAATTAATTTAGTTTAAAGGTCTACAAAGATTTAAAAGTGCCCCAACCTGAGACGTGGGCATTCCTTGAGACACTGATATTCACTGACTAGCACATTCACCGAATTCGTTTTCGTGGAGCATAAGTCTCAGAGTAGCTCCCAACAAAGGTCAAAAAAAAAGCAGGTCGGTAAAAACTACAAATTCCCTCTAGAAATCAACATTATCTTGTATTAGTTGAAGATGAAGACGTAATACAAAAAACTCCCGCCAAAAACCAACTTTCTGTTGCTTTTTCAATGTTTTATCTGGATTTATGGTCCATCCCAAATATTCAATGAGGGGGCCTTAATTCCAAGGCCAGAAGGTAATGTCGATGACGCTGAAATTAAAACTTTTCGGTACTTTTTTCTTATTACTCCTTTCTCTCTCGAGTCATGCTCGCGATTATCTCAATGAGCCTGCAATTCCATGGTCACAAAATGGAGCCTTTGATTTTTGCCCAAACACCAAAGCGTTTGATTTCCGTAATGCCTATTGGCTGGCAGCAATGTCTTACTATTCTTACTGGCACCCCTCATACCTCGAACAAATTTTTACAGCGCCGGTCGGAACGCCTATCGAAGTCCCAATTCAAGAGGGTGATGCTCCCGTCGTTAAAACCACAACCTATGGACTTGGCTGGAAAGGCCACTTAGATTTTTTCACTAGCGCGCCTCAATTGCCCCGATCTCCGAAAACTTATAATGACCACCATACGTCCTATTTCACTGCCCCGCTACCCTACGAAGCTTGCGTTAAACCTGAAAAACTTTGGTGTTTTGGGATTCAAAATCGCGGCGCCATGACCAAAGATGAAATTGAAAAGTGCGGTGCGAATATTGAAAAAGCATTGATGGATCGTCAACGTCTCCAAAATATACACCACCTCATGCGTGGCACTGGTGACCTCTCTTCCGAAGAACAAATTCGCGCCCAACGTGATTGGAAGTCCATTGATAAATATGTTAAAACCTATGAACAAAAAAAAGGGCTTGCTTTAGATGCCGACCCCTTAGATCCACAATTTGCTGAACGTTGTGAAATCTATCATATGGATAATAACTTTACCCCTGACGTTCAGGCGGTGTGGATTGAAAGCTCAGAGATGGTGATTCTCGCCATTCGTGGTACTGAAGTTGATAACATTGTTGACTGGACCACTGACTTCGCAACTTCCTTTCAGTTGAATCACAAATTTTTGCCATTTTGGAAACGCAATGTGCACAAGGGTTATGAGCAATCCTTTGAAGTCATGAGTCCTTGGCTTCAAAATGAGGTCAACGCTCTCTTTAAGCGCTATCCTCATGCCGCTCAAATTCCCATTTTTGTGACTGGCCATAGCATGGGCGGAGCTTTGGCGACGTTAGTGATGACTTCATTTTTGGAACGAAATCAAAAAGTTTCACCAGACACAAAACTAAACCTGAAAGCCGTCTACACCTTTGGCGCTCCTCGCATAGGAAATCTTACCTATGCTAAATACTTTGAGGATCTGAATCGCAATGAACAGGTCGGTTTTTATCGTATCGTTAATCAGAAAGATCCCGTTCCTCGCGCACCATGCATTGATTACGCTCACTTTGGAACAAACGTTCAAATTAATTCTTCACAAACCCTGGTCGGAACATCCAGTCTTCATAACGTGACCGTAAATCCAAATCCTGACGATTATAATTACTGTGCTTACGGAACCTCACTCTTAGATAACCTAGTGAACATCAAGAAATACCTGCGACAACACTACTTGGAATCGTATCATAATTTGCTTTGGATCTCTCGCTACGAATTACAAAGAGCTCTACAAACTGAAGAAATCAATTACAAGTTGGCCAATGGAATTATTGGGAACACGTCTACCAATCCCTATAGCTACCCTAACAACTGCAGTGCAGCTTCTTTTCGCCAGGGAAATGGACCTGAGTACTTACAAAACAACTATAAGGTATTTCCTCAGCAAATTGAACACTAGCCTATCAACGACACTGGGCCTATTGAGAAGGTGACGTTGGTATGACAGCAAAATCAGGCCATACATTTTCAGGCAATTTAAACCACTCAATGATGTCGACCGTTGCCTGAACTTCGTAAGCTCGGTACTTCTGGTTCCATAGGGCACTTTTCCAACTCGCCAGTGTTGATAAATAATTTTTGCTTTCTTTAGTCTGCAAATTCGAAACCAGTTGCCGTTTTGATAATGAGATCTCTTTGTTTAACATAAACTTCAGAGCTTCTAGATTTACGACCACAAATTTTGTATCTTTATTATCCAAAGAAAAAAACTGGAGACCCCGGTGCAGTAGCCCTGCGAGAATTAGGATTTCAGGATTTTCGTTACATTCTTGAACCACAATAACTTTCGAGGCTTTTTCTTGTTGAGCGAGCAATTCCTCTACCGTTGGCCATTCGCAACTGATCCAAATCATATTTTGAGCTTTCAAAGCCGGAAAGGCCTCTGGTTCAATCGGGGCAATCCACGGAAAGCTCCAAAGTCCTTCATCATTTTCAGCCATAATGCGATAGTTGGTTTCCACAAGAGCCAAAGATTGCAAATCGTGTAACTCCTGAGCGGTCCACGGGGCCTTTCGATGCAATAACACATCGACTCTTCCCAATGAGTGGTTGTAGGCATCCAGCTCGCTAGCAATCTTTGAAGTAAAATTCCAACCCCAATCTTGGAATCCAACTTGATCAAGCGCGGACTTCCAGACGTCGGCCTCTGTGCGAGCGAAACCATCCAGCTCCTCTAAAGTCATCTCCGACAACAAAACCTCATCAGACGCTGAAAGTGCTTGAATGAACGTGCCCATCTTCTTAAAGAATTCAATCTGTTCACGAACTTCTAAAACTTGAAAAGACTGCCATAGTTTTTCGGCGAGCCAGTAATTCAACGAAAAAGGAGTCAACGACTCTGCCCGTTTTTGTAGTGAAGGACTGAGGCAAAGCATTTCGTAGGCTTCGTCACGCACAGGAGATTTACAGTATCCCGACCATGAGGTCGCTAACTGGGGCCACTGACCCAGCAAGGTCTGCCAATGCCGATGAATCTGATCTTGAACTCCAAGATTCCACATTAAAAAGTGAGTCATTACTTCTAGACGAAGGATTCCTAACCCCTGACCCTTTTGAAACTGTTGAACCCAAGACTTTAAATAGGATCTTTCTAAGAGCAAGTCTCCAGAAAAAAAGCTCTGATCACTCATGTTCACTGAATCAGCAGAAACTTGCAGATTCTGCGAGTTTCCTTCGTGGAGACTGAGTCTCACTGGCTGAATTGGAATAAAGTTTGTTTTAAGTAAACCTTCAAGTTGGCTAATACGTCTTTGTAATTCCGGCAGTTTTTCAATAAACACTTTAGAGAGCGGGACATTGATTTTGGCGTCGCAATTGTAGGCTCTGACTTTGTTTCCATTCTTGAAAACCCATTCTAATTCATAGATCAAAGAGCTTTCAATGCAAATGGGTTTTCGGGTCAAATAGGCTAATAGACCTAGGTCGACGACCAAAATGGTAATCAATAATATCATCATTCGCCTGCCCGACGGAGCCCACTTTTTGCGCCAGGATTGTTTCATAAAAAGCAAACCCCTTGTTTTGATCCGCCATGAGCTTTAGCTAAACCCACCTTCGAAGGCAAAACCTTTTGCATCGATTGAGATAACCATTGATTGATTTGCAAAAGCTCCTCCAAGGAGACTCCCGTATCGACACCCATGCTATTGAACAGGTAGATCACATCTTCTGTTGCCACATTACCGGTGGCCCCCGGCGCGTATGGGCACCCTCCTAAACCACCGATGCTGGTATCGAAAACCGTAAGACCCATTTCGTAAGCCTTAAGAACATTCGCAACAGCTTGCCCACGGGTATCATGAAAATGTCCGGCCAACTGCTTTGCTGCATAGTGATCCAACAATACCCCTAACAAGAGTTCCACATCACCGGCGCTCGCCAGGCCAATTGTATCACCGAGTGAAACTTCGTAAGCCCCCAAATCCAGCATTCGCCCAACGTTTTCGCTGATCACATGAAGATCCACTGCCCCCTCGAAGGGACACCCAAAACAAGTGCTCAAATAGCCACGAATCCGAACGCCATTAGCTTTGGCCATA
>JBILOD010000310.1:0-5271 GCA_044374645.1 Pseudobdellovibrionaceae bacterium
CATAGTTTTTAACTTCCTTTTTGATTTCGGCATTAGATTCGGTCGTGATCATAATAATTGGGATCTTATCATAGGCCCTGTTTTCACTCTTTTTTCGACAGAAGGTAACGCCATCCATATTGGGCATATTGACGTCACAAATGATCAAGCTAATGCCAGGGTTGGAGGCCAGCTTGGCGAGAGCATCAACTCCATCAACTGCTTCTATAATTTCGTATCTGCTCAGGATCTCGCGGATCTCAATACGAAATGATTCAGAGTCATCCACTGCAAGAATTTTTACCATATGTGTACCTCTAAATAAGATTCATTTTTATTACACACTGGCTTTTCGGCAAGTTAGGTTGATCTTTTAAGGGAAAAACTATAACTTTGAGGGAAATATAAAAATTCAAACCCGTTTTCTCAAAATGAATCAAACATCGTTGATCCTAATGGTGTGTATTGTCTCATTATGAAGCCAACGGCCTTGAATCCTTAAGCGTGGCTTCAATTGGAAAACGGAGATGCAGCTCCGTACCAATCTGTTTTTGAGAAGTTAGATTCACGCATCCACCCAGAGCCTCAACACTGGATTTCAAAGCATCCATTCCAACTCCTCGACCGGAATATTCAGTCGTTTGTTCCTTAGTCGATAACCCTTCATGAAAAATCAGTTGGAGCTGTTCTTGTTGATTCAGACTTTCCACATCATTCGCCGTTAACAAGCCAAGTCCCTGGGCCTTTTTGACAACTCTTTCAGTATCGATTCCACGACCATCATCAATAATGGAAATAATAATCTCGTTCTTTTCCCGTAGGGTTCTCACTTCGAGGCGACCTTTTGAATTTTTGTTTTGTCGAACTCTTTCCTCCGGCGTTTCAATCCCATGGTCCAGAGAGTTACGAAGGGCATGAGTTAGGACATCATAAAGAGAGTTGGCAATGCCCTCAGAAACGGTCACATAGTCACCGGAAACCACAAACTCAACCTCCTTGCCAAGCGATTTGGCAACTTCATCCACCAGGAGGCGTTTTTCTTGAATCAATTCATGTACGGGAACCTCTCTGAGCCCCTTAAGTTGAGCCAAAAAATCCTCGGCGGAAATTGGGCGCTCATCATCAATCCATTCTTCAATTCGGCACCTAAAACGATTAAAATTTCCCACTGGGATTTTTACGGAATCGTTGGCCAGGGTTTTGCCTGTAGCAGAATGCTGAAAGGACACAAATTTCTGGGTAACCTTCTGATATTCATCAATCACAGCTTGAAGTTTCGCACCTACAACGTCCAAAAAGGGGCCCACTTGGCTCAACGAATCCACCTCTTCGAGATTATATTGAGCCATTTGCGATTCGAGATCATGAGCTAAGTTTGAAAACTGTGTAAAACCGATGGCCCTTGCATTTCCTTTGATGGTATGAATGTGGCGTTTGATTTTAGACTGCCGCTCCTTGATCGACCTAAAATCACCCTTCATCGCATTGATCTCGGCGAGCAATCGACTGGTATTCTTAAAGAAGGCGTCGAGCTGCAACGGATCTTTGGGATAAACCTGAGAAACGATTTGTAGTTCACGTTCGCGGGCCTCATTGGCATCTCGAAACTGTTCTTCGAGTTCACGCATTGCTGTCACATCTTCCGCCACAAGGAGAATTTTCTCCAGATTTCCATCATCAGCTCGCATATCATTATAGGAAAGTTTTAATTTTCGATTCGTCTCCCCGACTTTAATTTCGAGTTCTCCAGGTAAATTATTTTTCAATATCTGCCAGTTGAGTTCATCTTCTCCAAAGACCAAATCAAGGGTTGACTCAACTTTAGAACAATCTTCAGTCTGTGCTTTACCAACAAACAATAGGTCTTGAATGTGCTCCCCTTCCACTGATCGTTCAAAGATGTTTCGAGTAAATTGCGAGACCGGAGGCACAACGGTTTTTTGCGGTCCAATAGCGAAAATAGCCTGTTTGATGCTATTTAGGATTTTAGACACCAATGCCAATTGTTCTTTTAACGCCAAGGCTTGGTGCTCCAATTGCCCCCGATAAGCCATACTCTTCTTATGGAAGTAACTCACAAAGGAGGTTAGGATAACGAGCGCATAAAGAATATTGAATATACCAAAGCGCTGAACTGCGACTTTATTCTGAGGGGTGATTTCCGTCGAGAACCATTGAAACCAATCGGCGACCAAAAAGAGGATGAAAGATGTTAGAAGAGCTATGTCTGAGATCACTCGATTTTTTTTTGTACTCGAAAGAAAGAAGTGCCCGCCAACAATTGAAACCACCGTATAAATCCAGAACGAAGCCTCCCTTCCAAGAAGAATGGAGTTGAGGAGTAACAATATCGCCACATTGACCACAGCGACAGTCTGTGCCGTTTGAAACTGGTTCAGTTTCAGCAGAATTAGAGAAATACCATTGAACAAAGAATACAAAATCATGGCCGTAGCCGCTTTAGGCGTCGGGAGCCAAAACAAGAACTTTGTTGCCACCAAACTGATCACAAGGCTCGCAAATTGGACTCCAATAAACGAGACCATCATTCGTTCAATATCATGATTTGGAATACTTTTGGGCAACCAAAATTTAACGGTTTTCTCTATCAATTTTTGAATTCGTTTTTTCATATTGGTATTTTTCCTGTAAATTAGGAGACTGAGGAGACACCAAGGGAACCAAGCTCGCGGACCCATTGTTCTTTGGTTAACTTAGAGTTTTCCTTCAATACCTTCATTACGCGTTCCTCGAAGGAGTGCAGGTCACTCTTACCAAAGACAAGCATGGAAGACCCTTTTGTGCTTAATACTGAGCCGTGATCGTGGTGATTGAATTTCTTGGTCACAGCGAGGTATTCATGAGTGACTCCACTGATGCTCTCCCACCCCTGTTTAAAGAGTTCTTTCTGGCGGGGCTCATCGAATGCATTCATCGATCGATTTTTATCGATTAAACTCTCAATTTCGTGAGCCTGTGCCGACAAAAAGCCAAAACCCATGGCTCGCGCGTTCCCCTTGATCGTGTGAATTAAACGCAAAGCCATAGTCACCCGCTCATTCACTGCGAGATCACCATCAAAAGTCGCTTGCAATTCGGTCAGCAGGCGTTCAGTATTCTTAAAAAAACTCTCCAACTGCTGAGTATCCTTAAGATAGACCTGTTCAACGATTTTCATCTCGCGATCCCGAGCCTCATTTGCCGATCGAAATTGTTCTTCGAGCTCACGCATGGCCGTAATATCTTCGACGACCAAGAGGACCTTCTCCAGATTTCCATCTTCGGATCGCATATCGCTATAGGAAACCTTTAATTTCCGCTGCTTTCCTTCAACATCCACATCGAGTTCGGGTGGGAGATTGGTTCGTAGCATTTGCCAATTCAACTCATCCTCGCCAAACACCAAGTCCAAGGTTGAGTTGACCTTCGAGCACGTTTCGTCAGTGGTTTTTCCTGCAAACAAAACCTCATTGATGTTTTTTCCTTCGATCTGATTCGGAAAAATCGCTTCAGTGAATTTTGATACCGGAGGTACAACAGTCTTTTGTGGGCCTATCGCAAAGATGGACTGCTTCATATTATTGAGGATACTGGACACTAAAAAAAGTTGTTCTTTGAGCACTGAGGTTTGTTGCTCCAACTCCTCACGATATTCCATACTCTTCTTGTGAAAGTAGCCGACAAAGCCTGTCATAATAACTAGAGCATACAATATATTGAAGATCCCAAAACGAGTCACTGCAAGCTGATTAGCAGGAGTGATTTCCGTCGGTACGAGCTGCAGCCAATCAACGATAAGAAAGAGCCCAAAAGAGGCCAAAATTAAAAAGTCTCCAATTTTGCGCAGTTTTACTGAGTGAGCGATAAAAAAATGATTTCCAACAAAGGTACCAATAAAATAGACCCACACGGACCCCTGGCGCCCTAGAAGTACAGCACCTGCGAAAAGAGTAGTGGCGACATTAACCCCTCCAATCACCTGTCCTATAAAAACCAAATTTAATCGAATACAAATGATCGATAACAGGCATAGGACTGAATAAAGTGAAATTACCGTTGCTAGCTTAGGAGTATTGATGAACCATAACAGGATAGCCATTCCAATAGCCATAAGGCCGCTAGTGAACTGAATTCCAATAAAAGTTATCAACTGCCTTTCAGAATCGTGACTCAGGGACGTTTTTGGCAGCCAAATGCGAATGAGATTTGAACTAACCTTTTTAATACTCTGCAATTGATTTTTCATTTGAGATTATCCTTAATCTCTGTAGTTGATCTATATGCTCAAAACCCCAGATCTGCCCATAAAAGAACTCGGGTTAGACCCAAGCCCCTATTTGGCTGGAACTAAACATAGTTTATGTAGGAACAATGGAGCAGACAACGAGTAATTGAAAAAAAAATGTCGATTCGAACCTCTCTTAGATTCCTATGGAAAAACGAGCGATCACCTTAAGCTCCACGAAAGCAATACACCGACGAATAAGCCACCGAGAAAGAAGCGGATATTTCGTTTAAAAGGTGAAGATAAGGATTCTTTCTGACTTTGTGTCTCCAGGGTCTTCAATAGAGTTCGCAAATGATCCATCTCCAGGCGCATTTTTTCCGTTTCAGATTGATGCTGCTTTTGAGTGCTATACCAATGATTGGCTAAAAAAACCTGCGGGGTAAAACCAGGGTTCTTTTCTTGGAGTGCTAAATACCATTGCAAGGCTCGAAAAATATGAGGTGGAGGTGGGGTTATTTTCTGGGTCCAACGACTCCAAGCCGAAGGATCGACTAATAAAAGCTGGGCCATTTTACGAGCGGAAAGCCCCAACCGAAAGCGAATATCCTCTAAATCCCCAATCTGCTGTCGAATGACATCAACTTCAGCTTCATAAGAGATTCGATCCACTGTTTTTGAGCGCTTTTTTATCAAATCAACCGCAATCCTCTGTTCCCTATTCATATTGCGTTCTAATTCCATATTCCCTCGTTTTAACCTGATGAGTATGATGTATTTCACACTATTAACATGCATATTGCAACGAATGGCGTTCTATTTTACTTCACTAGCGATTGATTTGAGATAAATAATATTACGTTACAATAGTGTTTTTATTTGCCCTGTATACAACCACTTGATTTTTCAAAATCACCTAGATATTATAGTTATAAGTTTAAGTGCTAAATAGTTGATATTTAGTTATTTTTGTAAACATGGATGATTTATTTGATAGAAAATGGGAGTTCAAAAGTGAAAGTCATCATGCGTCATGCCTATTTCTGCTCGATAAAAAACCACACGCA
>JBILOD010000311.1:0-5265 GCA_044374645.1 Pseudobdellovibrionaceae bacterium
TCCGTTGTCGCAAAACTAACCGCATCCGCAGGTTTGGTCGTGGCTGAAAGAGAAGTTGAAGGAGGAACAAAAGAGGTTGTCCAACTTCAAACCCCAGCTCTAATTGCTGCAACTAAGGGTTTAAACTCCCCACGCTACGCAAGTTTACCGGGAATTATGAAGGCAAAGAAAAAAGTTCTTAAGGAGCTGGATTTTGCTGGTTTAGGATTGGAAATAAAAATCGGCACAGTGCTCGCCAACTATCGATTACCGGCAGACAAACCTGCTGCCAGAATTCTAGGTGGCTCGGCAGATCAACAAGTCATAGAATTAATTCGCCTTCTTAGAGATGAAGCGAAGGCGCTATAGGAGAGTTTATGTCTAAAGTATTAGTGTTTGCTGAATATCAGGATGGAAAACTTAAAAGAAGTGCGCTGGAACTTTTGTCATTTGCTCATCAGAACTCCTTAGAAATTTCAGCTTTGGTCGCTGGTTCTGATTCTGGGGCCGTTGTTTCTGAGCTTGGCCAATGGGGTGTAAGTGCTGTTTATCAGATGAACGATTCAAATTTTGATAAATACAGCCCTGAGTTGTTCGAAAAAGCTTTTGCTAGCACAATCAACAGCATCGCTCCCGCATTTGTCTTAGCGTCTTGTTCTGCCCTCGGAAAAGATCTTTTTCCGCGAGTTGCCGCTAATCTTGGTTATGCATGTGCCAGTGATTGCATCGGTATTGAGTGGAATGGATCCAATTTGAAGGCATCTAAACCTTTATATTCGGGCAAATGTTTAGCTGACGTGAACTTCACAGCAACACCAATTGTATTAATGCGCGCCAATCAGCTGCCAGTTTTTGATTGCCCTAATAAGGGATTTTCACCAGTAGTAAACGCCGTTGCTACTCCAGCCACTGATCTTAAAACTCTCGTTAAAGAGATTGTTAGGGGGGCTTCACAGAAATTGGACCTAACGGAAGCTAATATCATCGTTGCGGGTGGGCGGGGCATGAAGGCGGCTGAGAACTTCAAACTCCTCAATGATCTCGCCGATGTGTTGGGTGCTACCGTCGGTGCCTCCAGAGCAGTTGTTGATGCGGGTTGGGTTCCACACGATATTCAGGTTGGGCAGACTGGAAAAACTGTAGCGCCGACCCTCTATATTGCTGTTGGTATTTCAGGTGCAATTCAGCATCTTGCAGGAATGAGCGGAAGTAAGGTGATTGTCGCTATTAATAATGATGCGAATGCACCAATCTTTCAAAAAGCGACTTATGGAATCGTTGGCGACGCATTTGAAGTTTTACCAAAATTAACTGAAGAATTTAAAAAGGTTCTTCCACAATAATTTGGCTCCCTTTTTTAAGTGGTTTGAAAGAGTGGGTTTTTGTGAAACGGTTTTTCAGAAAATTTCTATTACCGCACCTCACTTGGTGGATTCTCAAATTCCTTTGGTGGAGCTGGAGAATTACTCTTATTGAACCACCTGAGCTTCAGAAACAACTCAAAGAAAGACGCCCTTTTTTACTAGCGCACTGGCATGGGGACGAGATCCCTTTGTTACCTCTCGTAAAGCGCTATCGCCTAGCAACAATGACATCGACCTCTAAGGATGGGGAACTGATGACCTGGATAGTTTCCAAACTAGGCGGCGCTTCAAGCCGGGGCTCTTCAACCCGTGGTGGAGTTAGTGCACTCAAAGGAATGTTGCGACTTCTAAAGACTGGCCAATACAACTCTAGCGTTGCCGTCGATGGCCCCAAGGGCCCCATCTATAGAGTTAAACCAGGTATTTTTGAAGTTTCCAGGTTGGCCGAAACCCCAATTTATTGGGCCGGGGTTAGTGCAGATAAATATTTTCTCTTTGAAAGAGCCTGGAATAAAGCATTTCTACCCAAGCCCTTTGCGCGAGTCTACATTCGATGGCATGGCCCAATGGAGGCTATCTCCAGAGAGCAAGATCCAAAAGATCCCGCTCTGGCCATAGCCCTCCAAGATAGGCTCAATGCTGCAAAACATCAGGCTCATAAACAATTTGCGATTGGTTAGCAAGAAGGCGTGTTGGGGTCGCGCCGGTCAGTACTTTTTCATAATAATTAAATTGGACAACATAAGATGGTGAATGTTAGCGTTTTAACTAGAGTTTCCCTAAAACAAGGATGATGTAGTATGAACTTCAAATTGGCCTTAAAACATATTTTGTTTGCACTAACCCTTTCTGTTTCTGTGCCTACTTTTGCTGCGGATAATGACTCCGAAGTTTTAGCAACTGTCGGGTCAAAAACGATTACGCTGGGGGATTTTAATAAAAAATTCAAAGAAGTCCGTTCACAAACCCTAAATCCGCCAACCAAAGAAGAGTTTCTCGAGGATTTGGTTCGGTATTACGTAGGACTCCAAGAAGCTGAGAAAAAGGGTCTCCGCAATGATCCTGTGATTAAAGAAAAAATGGAACAGGAACTCTACAAGGGCTTATTGGAAAAAACATTGGGTGGCGAAGTCGCAAATATTAAAGTCACTGATGACCAAATGAAAGCTTGGTATAAAGAGAATCCTGAACTTCGCACTAGCCATATCTTAATTGAATTTAAACCTGGTTCAAAGCCAGAAGAAATTTCCACTGCAAAAAAACGTGCCCAAGAAATTTATGAAAAGGAAGTTAAGAACAGTAAGCGTCCCTTTGAGGAGTTGGTTCGTCTTTTCTCTGATGATCCGCTTAGTAAGCAAACCGGCGGAGATATTGGTTGGCAGAATCGATTAACGCTCGTTCCAAGTTACTATAGTACTGCTCTCAACATGAAGATTGGCGAAGTTAAAGGTCTCGTTGAAACTCCTTTCGGATTTCATATTATCAAATTGACCGGAAAACACTCCTATGAAAATGCTAACAAACGCCAAATTCGCACTGCCGTTTTTGATGAACAGCGGCGGCAGAAATTTAATAAATACTTTGAAAGACTGAAAAATGATTACTCAATTCGAGTTAATTCTAAGTTGATCAAATGAACATACAGTTTAAAGACCTGCGCCTCCTTGTTATCTCAATGGCAGTCGCGGGTTTCGTTGTTTTAACTGCCTGCACGGGTCGAGAAACTGTTGTACAGCAACAGACAATAGCAAAGGTGGGGCCCCACGAGCTTACTTCGAAACAATTCGCTGACGATTTAGCTCACAGATTATCTAAATATGATGCCCTCAGCGCCAAAGACCCAAAAAATGTTCGTCGCACCAAAGACGCGGTTTTGAATGATTTTATCATGGCCTCAATCCTGCAGATTTGGGCCAAGCAACAAAATATGCAAGTCAGCAAGGAATCTATTGAAACTGAGATAAAGTCCATTCGATCAGGCTTTCCCGATGACTTTTCTTTTCGCGAAGAATTATCAAAACAAGGCCTTTCCATTGATCAGTGGCAAAAGAGTGTTGAGCTTCGACTACTGGAAAGGACCGTTTTAGAAAGACTACATCAAAAAGTGACGGATCCTAGTGAGCCTGAGATAGCAAGGTATTACCAAAACAACCTTAATCGTTATAAACACCAGGAAAAGATTTTTCTCCAACAAATTGTCGTTGCTGAAAAATCGGATGCAGACCAAATTCAAGCTGCTTTGAAAGCAAAAAAAAGCCTCGAAGGCTTAGCTAAACAATTTAGTATTACTCCTGAAGGCAAGAATGGAGGTAATGTTGGTTGGGTTGAGAAGGGGACTTTGGAGATCTTCGATAAGGCCTTTGCTTTACCAATTGGAAAAACGAGTGAAACTGTTCAAAGCCCTTATGGTTTTCATGTAATGGTTGTATTGAAAAAAGCCCCTGCGGGTGTTATTCCCTTTCCTATGGTACACGATTCCATCAAACACGAGTTAAAGGCCAAAAAGGACCAAGCCTATTTTTCAGCGTGGCTTGATCAACAAATAAGGAGTGTTCATGTCTTTAAAGACCAACAATTCATCGAAAGTATGTCTGTTGAAACTCGGAATGATTAGAAGTCTTGCCGCACTTTATTTCATGATTCTTCCTTTATCTAGTTTTGGACTTGATTTAGTGGAAAAAACTGTCGCCATTGTAAATAATGAGCCAATTCTTCTTTCTGACCTTAAGCAATTGGAAGGACGACTTTCGAAATCAGGAATGATTGACGATCTTTTGCTCTTTGATTCTACGCCGGACTCCCTTAAGAAAAATACATCCGCCCAACTTCAATTCTTGATCAATGAGCGCATCATTGATTCAGAGGTAAAGCGGCAAAATCTCACAGTGACAATGGACCGAGTTGACCAAGAGATACGCGAAATCGCGAAACGAAACGGGATTAATAAAGAAAGTCTCATCAATACGTTGCAATCTCAGGGTATAAATATCGCTGATTACCAAGATTTTATGAAACAGAGGATCGAACGACAGTCCGTCGTTGAGCAAGAAATCACCTCTAAAATTAGGCTTAGTGACGAAGATGTGCTTGCTTTTTACACCAACGAATCTGGTAAACGTTTTAAAAAAATCAACGAATATACTTTGGCCCATATATTCTTTTCACCTGTAAAAGGGGGAGAGCAGGAAGCGCTCGCCCGAGCTGAGAGAACTCTTGCGCTCTTAAGAGAAGGCACAAGCTTTGATAAGCTTTTGTCAAAAACGACAGAAGAGGAAGGAGCCTCACCGAACGGACTTTTAGGTACCTTTAAATCCGGGGAGTTTTCGGAGGATATGGAAAAGGCCGTTCGTGATTTAAACGTGGGTGATTTTTCTAAGATTGTAAAGTCACGTACGGGCTATCATATTATAAAACTCCTCGCAAAAAAGTTAGTGACCGACCCTGAATTTGAAAAGAGTAAGGATAAATACCGCGGACTTCTTTTTGAAAAAGTCTTTAAGAGGCAATTTAAGGCTTGGTTAGATCTCAAAAGAGATGAAGCCTCAATAAAAATGAATTAACCTCAAAGCGATAATCAATGGCATCCGTAAAACAATCCAATCTAATTGCTATAACCACCGGTGACCTAAATGGGGTTGGACTAGAAGTTACAATGAAGGCCTTGCGAGTTTCCGGGTCCAAACGTTCAAAATTTTTGATTTTTCGTGGCCCAGACCCTAAAAATCCTTGTTGGCATGCTCTTGCCAAAAGTAGAACCCTTCGTGTTAAAGATTTGGGTTCGGCTTTGTCGGAACTTCATAATCAAAAATCATCTTTTCGCTTCATCGAAGTTGTTTCGAATGACAGCCCGGCCCTATGGGTGAAACAAGCAACTCAGTTGTGCCTTGATCAGAATCTCGATGGGCTCGTCACCGGACCAGTT
>JBILOD010000312.1:0-5264 GCA_044374645.1 Pseudobdellovibrionaceae bacterium
TCGTCAGATCCTTCGTTGAAACCAATAGTGAAAAATATCCAGGAAGATCGAGATTCAGGCTATCAGGCAGAATCTGCAGCACTCGGCGATTATGAAACACAATGTAAGCACCATTATCGACGATGGTAAAATCCTTACCCTCTCTTGCTTGTGGGTGCACTTTAAAGCGAATGTTAAAACCACTACCAATGAAGCCAGAATGCATGCCTTTGATGGTGTACAAACCATCACCAAAAATGGCTCGCTCACCCACGACTCCCCGACGAGACATGAGTACGTTCGGCACACCTTTATGCGATCGAGTGATAGACTCATAAACAAAAAATGATGTGGTTTCATGGGACACGATATCAATGCCCAGGGACTTTGCCGTTGCACCTGAGGTTCCAATGGGCCAGCTTGGCAATGGTTCTTTATTCATCCACCAAGCAATGGATCCCTCAGAGGACCGCGAGCCGATCTCGGATAGCTTTTCCTTTAGCTCTAGCTGTTCCAACGTCACCATAGAATATTCCACATCCATCGAATTTTGAATGAGCTTGGGCACATTGTTGGCAAACCATCTCTCCAGGTAGGTGTTCCCCTTCATCGAATTAGGATTGAACTCCCGAGTGATACCGTAAATTTTAGCGAGATCCTCCTCATGAAGGTGTAACTCGAATTGAAAGGCTTTGATCAAATAGCGAATGACGGCAACGATGGGAGGATTACGACCTTCCTTAAAGTACTTCGTACTTGAATGCTTTGGGGAAAAATAAAAGTGAATCTTGCCTTCAAGGACATCCATCAAAAAATTGTTGTTGAGATTATCCCAATCCTTGAGGTCCCGAATAATCGATTCAGTGGTTTCACCTTCGGTGATTTCAATGAGGCCCACAGAGTGTGAATCCGTGTGTTGGTTCAGAAAATCCGGATTGTCGATAAGGGCGATTTTGTCTCCTTCAGTCTGTCGAAGGGACCGAACCTCCCAGGCGTTCTTTGCCCCTTTCGTGCCTTGCAAGTAGGGAAAGTGTTCGGATAATAGACTTTGCAGGCGGCGAATCGCTGAACTCGGACCATCCACAACAATGTCCAGATCCTGATTGGAGCGATAAATATTAATGTAACGAAAATCAAATCGGTTCGGATAAAAGCGGGGGTCCCCTTTTTTTCGCATTAGATCCCATTTGACGTAATGGGCAAAGGCCGAAGCTGTTCCACCAAACAAATAGGCTTTAACACCCAGCTCTTGGGCCGCCTTGCGGATAAAACGAAATTCATCCACCTTCGTTATTGATTCGGCGACCCCTTGTTTCAGCTCCTGGGGCGAGAGCGAGAAGGATCCAAGCTGTAAATCCTGACTCCAACCAGGAACCGCTGTGGCTTGCGGCACGCACACCCCAGCACTGCTCACCAACAGATTTAGGCTCACAGTGACAATTAGGGTTACTCGCAAATAGGGCTGCAATGGTTTAATTGCCACAGACAGGTCCTCCACATCCAATGGCAACCCGCCAGTGCAAAAAAAAGGCCGACTGTCTAGGGTCTAGACACTCTTGCGCCCTCTTTTTCTTTCCTTCCTATTACTCGTTCTCTGAACTGATAGATATTGGAAACTCAATACGGAATTCAGCCGCCAGAAGGTCACACTACCTTTTAAGGTAGGGACAGAACCCGAGCCGGAGGCCCATTTGAGCGGGAAACTGACGGCAAACACCTGGCCGCTTATCATACACCGTGCACCGACGCTCTTTATCCAAATAGAGACAATCCCCGTTGGGTCTGGCCTCCATCAAAAATAATCCGGAGCTTTCACGGTAATTTTTGATCCATTTTTCTTTTTGCAGACGCTTTGCGACCCTTTGGAGTTCGCGTTTAGTGCCGTCGTGCACTTCATCGGCGCCCACAAGCTCCAGGCGAATCAAATCCTCTATTTTGACCTCAAGGGGCATGGTGCAACACGTGGCCCAGCAGTCTTTACACAAAGACTGTTTATAGGGGCGCCACGAACCCGGTTTATTTTTATCCACCATCGTTCGCGGCTCCTCAAAAATTATTTAAGATTTTGGAGTTTAATAAATCGGGCATACTCACCATCGCGGCTCAGAAGGTCCACATGGGTGCCGACTTCAATGATGCGACCCTGCTTCATGACAACAATCCTATTGGCATGTAAGACCGTCGACAACCGATGGGCAATGACAATCGTCGTCTTCCCCTGCATCAATCGTTCTAATCCACGTTGTACTTCCACCTCACTGGCACTATCGAGCGCACTCGTCGCCTCATCGAGAATCAAAATCGGTGCATTCTTAAACAAAGCCCTCGCAATGGAAACACGCTGACGCTCTCCTCCTGAAAGAAAGCCACCCTTGTCTCCCACGGGACTATCATAGCCTTTCGGCATTTTAGTTATAAAATCATGGGCATTCGCAGTAATAGCGGCCTCCATCACTCCGGAACCGTCACGAGTGAAATCACCAGAATGTATGTTACGACCCACTGACTCACTAAACAGAAAAACATCCTGGGTCACTAAACCGATATTGCGCCGTAACTCTTTGAGGCGAAATCGTCTCACATCCACACCATCAATTTGCACTTCGCCGGTAGTGGGATCAAAAAACCGTTGCAGCAAATTAACCAATGTTGATTTACCACTACCACTTTCACCGACAATCGCTACAACCTCACCACGCTTTATAGATAGACTCACATCCTTTAGAACCGCATTGTCTTGATAACGAAATCCTACCTGTTTAAAAGTAATCTCATTCCACGTTTTAGGAAACGGTTCGGAACTCATTTCTTCAGAAACATAGCTTTCGTCATCAATGATGGAATAAACGCGCTCCAATGACACGACCGTCTCTTGGACCTTCACAAACGACTCTTGAAACTTCTTCAAGGGAGACTGCAACATCATCAGCGCCCCCAAATAACTTCCGAAGTCCCCAAATGTGGCTTTGCCATCGGTAATTTGCAAACCAATATAGGTGAAAATCACCATGGTAACACCCGTTGCGATGAATTCCGTCACCGGACTTGTCAGCTCTGCGCGCATGTGAATGCGTTTGCGAGCCGCCAGGTAATCTTTGGCCGCACTCTGAAATCGACGATTCATTTCGTTTTCGAGACCGAAAGACTGAATCACCCGCATGCCATCCAAGCTCTCTTTGACGATCGTTGCCACACGTTCAAGGATCTGCTGACTACCATGACCGTACTTTCGCAATGATCGGCCAATCTGGCGCAAAAACCAAAGCAGCGGCGGCAGCACTATTAAAATCAAAAATGTTAACTTTGCATCTCGATAGAAAAGTGTGCCCAACAACAAAACAAACGCTAGCGGCTGGGTGAAAAAATCAGCCACTAAGCGCAAACCGTGCTGAATTGAGACCACATCGCCAAGAATTCTCGAAATCAATCCTCCAGATCCCCCTTGATATTGAAGATGAAAGCTCTGGTTTAGAGTCATGAATTTCCACTGCAATTGGTGACGAAAACGCATCGTCACCAAATCGGCCAAATAATTCATGACCGAAAGATGGATAAACCTCCCAATCACCATGAAAAAGGAGATCAGCATCATCATTTTGGGGATTTTAAAAATCTCTGATGAATTTTTAGTTCCGAGGGCATCGAATAGATCCTTCAGTCGTACAGCCAATTGCCACTGAGCTAAACTCATTACGATCCCAGCAATTGCCATAATCACAACCAGGCGTCGGTAAGGACGAAGTTCACCGATCAACCGTTTAATAACGTACCACATTCAGCATTTTTCCTTATTGTCACCATTTGTAGTGGATTCCATAAGATAAGTCAAAGAACGGCTCTACGGTTGTGAGTAGCGCCATGCCCCTTTTAAGCAGCAAACAATTCTTCCAGCAATCTTTCACTGCCGCTCGACAGATCGCCAAAAACCAAACGCCTTCGATCCTTCAAGTCACCAACCACTTTACCCTGAAATGCCAGTTGGCGACGCGTGCCATTTTTCTGCAATATAAAAACGATTTCAAAAGGTCCGCCCTGCAGCTCGGGGGGAATCGCTTTTTCGAGCATGACCCCCGTCATGGAAATATTCACGGTGTGTGTTCTAAAACTTTTGCCACCAGCAGCTACAAGAACTTCAATCTTCTTTTCCACCCGATTCGCACGGCGACGATCGGAGCCCAAACCTAACGAGGGAGGCTGGGGTATTTTAGAAAAGGTCAACTCGTCCCCATGAAAATCTCTCAAACCATCAGCGTTTTCCTCACTCAAGAAACCGGCCACTTCAGAGTACTCCTCTGGAACATTGGTGTGGTCGGTGGTTTGAGCCACGGTCTTCTCATTGTCTTCCGCCACTTGGCCCGTGGCTGGGAGCTGAATTAACATCCGTACGTGGTCTGCCCGAATATCGATGATATTTTTGAGGGGAATCCAATCTCGAAAGAAAGGATTCCAGGCCCACCAGTGGTCAATATTGACATTCCGCAGATTTTTGATGAATTCTTCTGCCGCCGCCTGGGACAAACGCCGGGATACCACTCGCGTTTTTGAGTCAACAAACAACCAGTATTGAGTTTCTTGAGTCCCCACGCTCTCACTCCTCTTCGATTATGCAGCTTTTTGCGCGACTAACTCGCGAAGAGCCTTGCGTGCCATAGTGTTGACTTTTATGAATTTTAGACCAAGACGGAATTTTGGTGTACCATTGGCTCCGTTGGTGGCTCTGCAACTCATCACTTCACAGTGAGCATTAAAGGCAGGAACCATTTTAGAGGGACGATAGTGCAACACCAACATCTCGCCGATTCTAAAGGATTGACCCTCAACCTCAATACTTGCCCCCTGAATACTGACTTCAAATCCGGCTCCATTCCACAATTTTTTATGGTTATGCAACACCATTGAACTGCCAAGTTCGACACGAGCGGAGCGACGCCGGTATTGTTTTTGATCGCCATCATGTCCAAGTTTCAGAAATGGTTTTAATTTTTCAGGCTGAAAATGCTCGCAATCCGAGAGTCTTTCCCAAGCCGCCATGGATGAAGTCCACACATAGTCATATTCATAAACCTTGTGGGACTGTAGCATCTCCACAATCTCATTGAATTCGTAGGGTCCTTCCTGACTTTCCCATCGCAATAAAAACCATTTAGTTTTTGGAGGCAGAGTTGCCAGAGGTTGAGTGATTTCATCTTGGGACGAAACTCGCCGAGACATTCCTTTGGTCAGTTTGAACTTGGAAATTAGAACCCAATCATTGACTGAAGGATCATAAATATGATCCTGGGAGG
>JBILOD010000313.1:0-5242 GCA_044374645.1 Pseudobdellovibrionaceae bacterium
CCAGTCTTGACGAACTCGCTCAAAAAACAATTCCAAAGTCAATTTTATCGAACCACGTCCTCTCTTTTCAGCCACAAGATGAACAACAGACCCTTAAAGAGTTAAAATCAACAATGTCGCAAAATCAAGTTTACCATTCGCTCATTGGGATGGGATTTTACGATACATTCACACCACCAGTAATTCTGCGCAACATTCTTGAAAACCCCGCATGGTACACAGCTTATACTCCCTACCAAGCGGAAATTTCTCAGGGGCGAATGGAAGCTCTTTTAAACTTTCAAACCATGATCAAAGACCTCACAGGAATGGAAATTGCCAATGCTTCCCTTCTGGACGAGGGTACTGCTGCTGCAGAAGCCATGGTCATGGCCCACAATATGACCGCCAAGTCTCAGTGCCAAACGATGTTCGTTTCTAGCGCCTGCCATCCACATGTCCTTGAGGTTATGCAGACACGCGCAAAGGCACTTAATATTGAACTCATTGTAGGTAATGAGTTTGATTTTACTTTTGATAAAGAAGTCTTTGCCATTCTACTTCAATACCCGCAAACGAATGGCACCGTGGTAAACTACTCATCCCTGGCTCAAAAAGCACACGACAAAGGCTGTTTGGTGATTGCAAGTGTCGACTTGATGGCAATGACACTTCTGACTCCTCCGGGAGAATGGGGCGCTGATATCGCCGTTGGCAATAGTCAACGTTTTGGGGTGCCACTTGGTTTTGGTGGCCCTCATGCTGCATTTCTTGCAACTAAAGACAAAAATAAACGACTCCTGCCAGGTCGCCTTATAGGGATTTCAATTGATGCTGATAAAAACCCAGCGTTGCGTTTAGCTCTCCAAACTCGTGAGCAGCATATCCGCCGCGAAAAAGCGACCAGCAACATTTGTACAGCCCAAGTCTTATTAGCCAATATGGCTTCAATGTATGCTGTTTACCACGGACCAACGGGCATCAAAGAGATCGCCACTCGCATTCATGCTTTAGCACAACTAACCAAGAATGCTCTCACCAAACTGGGATTCCGAGTGACCACGGAATCCTTCTTTGACACTATCACGGTACCTGTACGCAAAGAGGAGTTCGAAGAAATCGTCAGATTAACTGAACAGAATCAGATCAACCTGCGTCACTATGGTCAAGAGGCCCTTGGAATTTCAATCAACGAAACCACTGACCTCAATATCATAGGTAAACTTCTTAAGTGCTTTAATAAAAATCGCGAGGTGGTGCTCGACACCGCAACGCTCACAAATACCATTTACGCTTTTCCTAAAGAACTTTCGCGCACGTCAGAGTTTTTAACACATCCGATCTTTAACTCACACCACTCTGAAACAGAATTGCTTCGCTATATTCACACTCTACAGAGCAAAGATCTCTCTTTAACATTCTCAATGATCCCACTGGGCTCTTGTACAATGAAGCTAAATGCTACGACAGAATTGTTGCCAGTCTCATGGAGCGAAGTGAACGGGCTGCATCCCTTTGCCCCCCTACAACAGGCGAAGGGTTATTTGCAGATGATTCGCGATCTAGAAAATAAACTCAGCGAGATCACAGGGTTCGATGGTGTTAGCCTACAACCAAATGCCGGCTCCCAAGGTGAGTACGCAGGTTTACTCGTTATTCGCAAGTATCACGAGAGTCGGGGCGAAGGGCAGCGCAATATTTGCCTTATCCCAAGCTCCGCTCACGGCACCAACCCTGCAAGCGCTGCCATGGCGGGAATGAAGGTGGTTGTGGTACAGTGCGATTCTCAGGGTAACGTCGATGTGCTCGACCTCCAGAAAAAAGCGACTGAGAATGCTCAATCACTTGCCGCTTTGATGATCACTTATCCATCCACACATGGAGTCTTTGAAGAAAACATTGTAGAGATTTGCCAAATCATTCACAAGAATGGTGGCCAGGTTTATATGGACGGTGCCAATCTCAATGCACTCGTCGGGCTTTGCCGACCTGGAGAGTTTGGTCCGGATGTTTCTCATATGAACCTTCATAAAACGTTCTCAATTCCCCACGGTGGTGGAGGACCTGGTGTCGGGCCGATTGGAGTTAAGGCCCATTTGAAACCATTCCTACCACAAATGAAACTCGTTCCGGAATCTGGTCCCCAGCAAGGGATTTCAAGTACCACTTCGGCGCCTTGGGGTTCCGCCAGTATTTTGCCTATCTCTTGGAGTTACATCACCATGATGGGCGGTGAAGGCCTTAAACAAGCCAGCCTCGTCGCGATTTTGAATGCTAACTATATCGCTAAAAAGCTCGAAGCGTATTACCCAATCCTCTATAAAGGCCGTAATGGCTTTGTCGCTCACGAGTGCATTATTGATTTGCGTGATCTCAAAAAACAAACTGGTATTGATGTTACCGATGTTGCTAAGCGCCTGATGGATTATGGTTTCCATGCGCCAACAATGTCTTGGCCCGTCGCCGGAACATTAATGATTGAGCCCACTGAGAGCGAATCCAAGGCTGAACTGGATCGATTTATCGAAGCAATGATCGCTATTCGTGCTGAAATTGATCAAGTCGGTTCAGGCAAATTTGACATCAAGGATAACCCTCTCGTTCAAGCGCCTCACACCCTTGAAATGGTCACTGCGACGGAATGGACTCACAGCTATTCTCGCGAACAAGCGGCATTTCCGTTGCCATGGATCCGCGGCCATAAATTTTGGCCAACCGTTCGTCGCGTTGACAATGTTTATGGTGATAAAAACGTAGTTTGCAGTTGCCTACCAATTGAAGCCTATCAGGAAAAGGAACACTAGTTGTGAAGGTTCTTTTGATCAGAATGGATCGACTGGGAGACTTGGTATGCACGCTCCCCGTCGATCAACATCCGAAGATTACCGAGCAAGGCAGCTCATCGCGATGGCTGATTTCAAAGGGCTTATCTCCCGTTTTGGAGTGTACTGCTCCCGCTCGAAATTTTTGGTCGATTGATCTGAAGTTTTCCTGGCAAAATTTCACTGGCCTACTTCGCACCTTACGGAAAGAAGACTTTGATAAAGTGATTTTGTTTTACGCCCCTTGGTGGGTCGCACTTGCCTGCTTAGTGGGGGGACTACCGCAGCGATATAGTCCCCGAAGCCGCTGGTTTCAGATTCTATTCTTTAATAAAACACTCCGACAAAATCGCAGTCGATCCACAAAGCATGAGGCGGAATACAATTGGGATCTGCTCCACTGGGCATTGACTGGAGAAGCAGAATCGCCCCTCGCCACACCAACACTCAAACTGCAAAGTCACAACGCACCTCCTTTCACTTTACCCGAATCTTTCGTGGTCATCCATCCTGGCATGGGTGGGTCCGCTCTTAACTGGCCAAGTAAACACTACTTAGAACTGGCCAAAAAACTGAGTGCAGCAGGCCCTTCTGTGTTGATCACGGGAACCGCTGGTGATCTTCCATGGTTGACCGAACTGGAGGCACCATTAAAGGCGATTCCAAATGTTCATTGGCTGGTAGGGAAGTTCGATCTAAAAACTTTGATTTATGTTCTATCCAAAAGCAGAGCGGTTGTTGCACCTTCCACCGGAGTTATCCATTTGGCGGCAAGCACGGGTGTTAAAACTCTCGGGATCTACAGTCCCATTCGCGTCCAAACACCCACTCGTTGGAGCCCCCGCGGCCTTCGATCCCAAGCCTTTGCGCCATCGGTTGAGTGTCCCGCCACCACAAAATGTCTTGGCCCTAACTGTAAATTCTACGCTTGCTTAGACCTTATAACTCCTGAACAAATTTTTAACGAGATTCAACGCCCATGAAAACCTATTCTATTCCGCTGGCCCTTGAAAATTGGATTGAATCTCAGCTTCAACGGCTCGGAGCATCCCTTAGTCAACCCAGGCTACTGGCGGATGCCATCAAAAGAATGGCTGATTTTTATGTGGAGTTTCCCTCGACCCCAACACCATGGTCAGAACGATGGTGTCAGCAAGCGCAACTCGCTTATTATTTTCCTCTTAATTTTTTAAGAAACTATCGAGTCTTTGAGGAATTAAAGCAGAGGAATTTCATAAAGACACCTCTACATTGGTACGAATTCGGCGTCGGCTTGGGGCCGAGTCTTGAGGCCTTTTTGGAGGTCAACCCTCAATCCACCGCTTTGCTAAGCACTCAACTTCTTGAGCGCTCATCTCAAGCCAAAGACTTATGTCGTCAGCGACTCCAAGATAATCATCGACTCCAAACTGACTGGGTTACCCAGCCGCCAAAAACTTTGAAATCTAACAGCCTGCTTATAATGTCCTACTCTCTTACTGAACTAGAATCCTTACCTTCGTGGTTTTGGACCGCAGACTCAATTGTCGTTATCGAACCTTCGACACGTGATGATGGACGACGCCTCATGGCCCTTCGCGAAGAGGCTCTCAAAAAGGGTTTTCACGTTGCCGCCCCTTGCACTCACGCGATGGCATGTCCATTACTCACACAATCTAAACGAGATTGGTGCCATGACCGTTTGGCTTTTGGTCGTCCCGAATGGATGTTGAAGATCGAAGAACACCTACCTTTTAGAAACTCGACACTCACACTCAGTTATCTGGCATTGCAACGCAATCCGACCACTTCCCCTGCCCCGGTTCGAGTGATTGGAGACTTTCTCGAAGAAAAAGGCAAAACTCGACAATTGATCTGTCGTGACTCAAAACGCGAGTTCCTCACCTTTCTTACTAAAAATACAGGGACACCACCTGAGTTCTTTCGAGGTGATCTTCTGAAAATTGCAGAACCCATTATCAATAAAGGAGATGAAATTCGGGTTGAGCCTTCGCAAATTAGTAAAGTGGACAATGTCGACGAATGAGACTCTGAGAACCCAATAAGTTTATCAGGGATAAATGAGATCCGTTCGATTCACTAGGCGATCCAAATAGTCATACTTCTTGGACCAAATCGGTGAACGCAGCTTCGTCATTATATCGAACTGACGTCCTTTGGACACTTCAATCAAATAAGGTGAAAACAGGTGCCGATTCATCATAAAGTAGGCGAGGCTGTCTGCGAAATCATCCCATGGTTGAATCGACGAGTAGAGACTAATAAAATTTGAATTGTGCAAATCGGTATAAATCTGCGTTGCCGAAAGAGGATCAATGGTTTTCCCTTCACAGGAATAAAAGCAAAGGTCAACTCGATTAACAAACTCGTTTTCTGCTTTTGGTTTTCGATCCGTAAGCCAACTAATACCTCCCCACCCGTCTTCATGCATCTGGCATTCT
>JBILOD010000315.1:0-5237 GCA_044374645.1 Pseudobdellovibrionaceae bacterium
AGAAGCCAGCTTCAGTCTCCAAGAGTACAAAAAAAAAGGGGAAAAGGAAGCCGGTTCAGGTTGTAATTCCTAAATCAAAGGCCAAAAAATACGCCAAAGTAGCACAAACAATGAAATACTCAGAGCGCTGCCGTGAAGAGTTTGTAAGCGAAGATGGTTTGGGTGAATGGGGTAAATTTGTTAAACGTGAACTAGCTTCGGGTCAGTTTCAGAATTTGCTCACTAACACCAAAGCATTTAAAAATGTATGTCCTGGTTTTCGAACCATGAGTCGGGATGAACGCAAGAACCTTTGGGTTTTTATTTTAATGTCAATGAGCCACTATGAAAGCAGTTGTCGTCCCCAAGTTGAAGCGCAAGGGCCCCATGGAATCGCAAAGGGATTATTGCAATTGCATGAAGGCGCGGAAAATCGTTATGCCCATTGGGATCGCGACAGAATTTGCAAAAAAGGAGATTCTCAAAATCCGAAGGAAAGTTTGCAGTGTACGCTTTCAATGCTAGATGGCCAGGTTGAGCGGTTTAACTCCATCTTTTTTGAGGGTTCCTACTGGGATGTCCTTCGCAATGTGAAGCGCCCGAGCACGCATGCAGCGAAAATCAAAACTGCCATCCAAATGCTTCCAGGTTGCGGTAGTCGTGCGGTTGCTAGTAATGGTGGATCTTTTGGTCCTGGGTGAATTTAAATTCAAATAAATACTATTTACTATCCAAGCGACAAATTTTGTCGACTTCTTTGCCGTAAATTATATGGAGAAAATCCACAATTACTGGTAGAGTGGCGCCTTTAAAGGATGGTTTTATGAAACATAATGTTTGTTTATCGATCATGCTGTTGGTTTTGTTCGCCTCTGCGGCACAGGCATTTGAGCCGAACTTTATTGACTCCACTTTGAAGCAGCCAAACTTCTATACTCGTCCCGAGGGAAAGCATAAAACCCTTGGGCTCAATTATTTCAAACCGGTGATTTTGGGTGTACTTTATCGTGGTGGGAGTGCCGGTACCCGACGTGCCAATGACAATGATAGCGGCGTCCTGACCCGTACACAGTTGATGGCGCTTTGTGAAGCTGGTTTTTCCAAAGCAGTCTATGCCTATGGGAAAAGCAAGTATATGATTCCCCAGGTTTCCTGTGTTACGAGAGAAGGTAAACAAAACACGCTTAGTTATGAGGGCGTGAGTTACAATGATAAAAATCGATTTGTAGAGATTATTGATGATGTCATTCGCTACAACAAAGGGCCAGTTTATGACCATTGTTGGAATGGCTGGCACGCATCAGGAGAGCTGGCAGCTGTTGCTCTCAAACAGTTTTGTGATTTTAGCGATAGCGAATCTCAGCGCTATTGGCAGAGAAATCGCTATGATAAAGTGGCGGTGCCGTCTCTTCTTAAAAGGATCGCTAACTTTAAACCGCACTCTAACATTCCGGCCTTGAACTCTGCGACTCAAGCTGAGTTGTGCCCTTCAAAACCATAGGACTTTCAAACTAAGACTCCTGTGGGTATCGCGTACAAAAGCTCAAATTGGTGCGAGACCGGTGAAACAATAATTGATAAATTCGTATCATCTTTTGTTATTAGAATTCAATTGATAGAGTCTCCAATATTCATTGGTCTCGTTTAAAAAGGGATCTGAATCAGACTGTTCAGAATTAAACGGAGTTTCGGGCCACTCGAACACCTCTTTCTGTTTCCATGCCCAGTAATAAAGGAGCTGTCTTTTCCAGTTCAAGGGTATTTCAGTTACCGATAGGTCTCTTCCGTAAATGCGGATCGAACTCAAGTTAAGTTCTTTGATAGTGCCCTTAGTCCATTGTCCACTGTCAGTTCGAATGAGACTATCGATAGGTATTTCTAGTTCAATCTGGGTCATTGTTTCTGATGGCAGGCCTGCGTGTAGGTATTTCGACTCTTTTGTTAATGGTACACTGAAGAGGTTTTTTGAGTGGTAAAAATAGGGGTCAACTTGGGTGCGATCAATATAAGTAACCTGGCCCCAAAGCGAGATTTTTAAACTGTCCTCCAAAAATGTCTGTAATTGCACTGGTACGGTCAGTTTCAAATGAATCATCTCGTCTTTGCGTTTCGCAGTGGATATTATCACGCCATCCATTTTCTTGGTAGCGATCGGAGTTTCACCTTGGAGCACTAGTTTTACCTGATCTTGGGGGAGGAATTCCTCAGTTTCTTGGCCCTCAGCGCTTGAAACGACCTTTTCCAAAAAAAGAACGACCTCTCTGTTTTCTGGAATTGGGAATTGAAATTCCACCAAACTGCGATCATGAAAAATCTGGCCAGGAATTTCAAAGGCTAGGGGTGGCCCTTGGGGATATTCCGCACGAACGACCGCCCGGTAAGCATGAGCGATTTGAGCGGTAAGAGGCATTTTAAATTTCCAAACACCTTCAGACGATCTCCAAGGGGACACATCGATGGCGGCTACGGATTTAGAATTGATTTGGGCCAATATATTACGTTGTCTTTCAAGATCTCCTGGCGTGGGAAGTTCCAGGAAAATGGAGTTTGCGACGTCAGAGTGATCAAGGATATACTTTTTGTATTTTGGCATATACCGAAAGTGCAGTGTCCAGCGTAGCGGAATAATTTCGTTGGTGTTTAATCTTCTAGCCTCAGCCAAGAGTTCCACCACTTTTATGTCTTCTCTGAGATGGCTACCTCTAAAGAGAACTTCATCCTCAAAACTATAGGTTCGACCGACCCTCAGGTTTGAAAAATCAAAGGCATCCCAAGGAGTTTGAGTGTGACCTTGGTTTTGGAATACACTCATCATCGGCCCACTCAATTCGAAGGTCGTTAGTCCATCGGTCATGATCACCATGGGCAGCAGAACGGTTTTATTAACAAATCCAAAATGCACTTCAGGTAGTCCTACAGATTCGAGTGAGATGATTTCACTGAGGTCTTCGAGGGTAATAGCAATGCGTGTGGCGACTCTGTCTAAAATTCGATCCTCGGTATCAGGAATTCCCGCCATGTGGCCAAATTCATGAAACACCAAACCGAATAACTGGGACCAGTATTTCACCGTCCAGGTTTCTTGTACCTTTTTTATGAATGAAGGATTCAAGTGATTTTCGTCATCAATAAAATGTTGAACAAAAGTACTAAACTGGGGTTCGTTGACGTAGAGAGTGTGCTCTTTCACAATGAACATACGATGGGAACCTGTTTCAACAGAAAAAAGGTTAGCATCTGATGAAAATTCAACTTTCATTTTTGGTAGGATTCGACCGAGTTGGGTCTGAGTCTTTTGAAAAACTCGGAATTCCTCGCTAGTGAGTTGGAGTTTGTTTTCAAGAGTGTAGAATAAACTTAAACTTCGGCTCAAAATAAGCAACAGTTGTTGATGACTTGAAGAATCCTTACTCCAGGAGCCCTGGCCATGGACATTATCTATTCCATGTTGCCCGTGCTTTTGGGGGTGGTGATCAACGGCTCGTGCTTTGAGGTTTCTTTTAAACCAGCTAACCCAACGATCATTTCTCCCGTGGGCAAAGTCCTCTTGGGCATTAGACAGGATTAAGGCGGAAAGGGCCTGAACATTAAGGGACACTTGGTAGGGCTCAATTGAGGAATTGGTTCGTAAGGCACGTTCACAGGATGGTTCAGCCGCCGCTGGCAAGGACTCATCCATCCTTGGCCAAGCGGTCCAAGAGAACAGCGAAACATAAAAAAAGTTTATCCATAAAATATGTTTCATTGTTTGGTTCTCTCAGTGAAAAACGTTAGTTCTTCAAAACTGCATGACAACTTTTCTTTGCTGAATCCCAAAAAGCTAAAAAATCCTTTTTAAAAGCGGTTCGTCCCTCGGGGTTGTTGCGGTAACGTTTGAGTTCACCCTTCATTCCTGCTATGGCCCCTCCGCCAGGAGGAAAGGCGATGGCGGCGGGAATCGAGAGTCCTTTCATATAATTACCAAAAAATATATTTGGGATAGAGATTTTTAAGAACCGCGCTGTTTCAATGGAAGGGCGCGAGGAATTGTGTAGTTCATCAGTCATCGAAAAGCCTAAGCCAAGAGCCACAAAGCCAAAAAACGAAAAAATCTCATCTGCCTTTCGAGACTCATAATAGGTTTCCACGGAATAGTAGTTGCGGCCATTTTCAGTTTTTTTCACCAATGCCAAACCGGCTCCGAAAAAAGAATAGAATCCCTGGCCCCCTGAAAGCTTTTTGGTGATTCGACTGTTTGGGAAGTTATTAATTAACCACTTTGGAGCGCCGGCTCCAAGCCCGACGGCTCCCGCCAGTTGAATACTAACAACAAAGGCATTAGATGCAGCCACATTGCCTGCATTTTCAAAATATCCTTCATTAATTCCGGCAAGAACTTGATTGAGATTTTTTTTCGACATGATAAGTCTCAAGACTTTAGCGGCTCTGTTGAGGTACCTCGTTTTCTTTGCCAAAAAGACGTTCAACTGTTCTTGGTTGAGTTCATCGATGTTAGCCAGTAGCTTTTCGTCAGCTATAGATAAAGGAATGACAATCACATCAGCGTCGATGGGATTGTGGTTGGCCCGCATACGCTCAGACTCTTGCCTCATGTCCTCATGGGTGATGATTGTTACAAGTTCCACAGGTTCATTTTTTGGATCAATAGAAAAGAAAAATTCTTCGACTGGTGGTCGCGACATCGCTTCCCGCTCGAGTTCTTCGTCGCTCACAGGGGATTCATTAATGACCACGCCCTGAAAATCCTCTTGATAGGGTCCGACGACCATTTCGGTGAATTTTAGAAGGCGTTCTTCAAAGCTGGGACCGGCAAATGAAACAATTGGAGTGAGTGTCAAACAAATGGTCAAAGACCAAAAAATGTTTCTGACTGTAAGATCACGATTTGAATTAAGTCGACCAGTTGACAATGGTTCCTCCTTAGTTGCACTCGAAACTAGAAGAGCAAATTTAGGGCCATAGTCTGAATTGAGTTTTTCACCGACAGGCTAGTCTAACAATCGCATTCGAAGGAGCCACTGATTAAAGACTGGGGTTTCTGTCGGAAGGAGCGTTCAGATTGTGCCCAGGGGGAAGGGCTTCATTAGTGTGTGGGTTCCAAACATCCTCGCCACGATGCTGACCATTAAACATTTCAGGTTTTATCGAATCCTTCGGAGCTAACCAATTCCACCTCAACTGAAGAGCTGGGAAGATAATAACATCCGAAAGGAAGGCCATCATAAAGGCGAAAGAGAGATCAATCGCGATATGGTTAA
>JBILOD010000316.1:0-5228 GCA_044374645.1 Pseudobdellovibrionaceae bacterium
TGCCTATATATATGATACGAACTCGAGTGTGAACCGCAGCATCGCTTCCCAAGCTCGTGGCGTATTCAGTGCTGTACTCAGTTCTGTGAAACCAATCTTGCAGGAACATTTCTCCTATGGGGAATTCGGTGTCCTTTCGCGAGAAATTTTTCGAGGTGACAGCAATCTCCTCTTTGTCGGTATATTAACTACTCAAAAAGGAACAACTTCGATTCGAGATCACATTGAAAAAGATCAAGAACACTACAACGATGTTATCAAAGACATACGCAATCTGAATGTTATCCTCTCCGGACTTAAAAATGAGGGCCGTATTGTACGCACCCCCTTTCAAAACAACAATATTCTATTAGTCGAGGCCTTAGAAAACCCACTCACCAAAGTACCGACCTATTTTGCCATCGTGTTTCGAAACCAAGAACTCAACGACCTTTTTGCAACATCCCTGAATCAACGTTTTTATCTTGCCACTGAGTTTGGCGATCTCCTTTTTGAGGCGAGTCGGGATGGCCAGAAATCCAAACAGTCGTCACTATTGGACAGTTCATTTTTTCGTCAAGTTCAACAAAAGAAATCGAGCGAAGGCACTGAGCTGATTAAGAGCAGTGATGCGACCTACTTAGCCTCCTATAACAAGATCGGTTTTGGCAATCTACTTGTCACCTCCATGGTCGACCAGAAGAAAGCCCTCTCAGCCATCCAAATTCTCGTAACTAAATCCCTCTTATTTGCAGGTCTATTACTTTGTGTGACGATTCTTTTTAGTATCATAGGCTCTCAAAGTGTCACCCAAGCTCTGCGCGACCTCCTGCAAGCCACTCAACGAATAGCACAAGGGGATTTTACATCCAGAGTGTCTGTGAAGTCGAAAGATGAGATTGGCAGTTTGGCGACGAGCTTCAACCTCATGTCAAAAGAGGTTGGTCGTCTCATGCAGGAAACGGCCGAAAAGGCGCGCATGGAGGGCGAACTCCAAACCGCCCGAACAGTTCAGGAAACTCTATTCCCTCCCCATTTGCAAAAATATGACAACCTCGCCATCGCCGGTCACTATGAACCGGCGAGTGAGTGCGGTGGTGATTGGTGGTATTACAATAGAATTAACAATAAAATACTTCTCTGCATTGGCGATGCAACAGGGCATGGCGCCCCTGCGGCCCTGATCACAAGTGCAGCTCGTTCCGCCGCGAGCATCCTTGAGCACTTCGACTTGGATTCAAGTCAACTCATGCAGTATTTGAACAAAGCCATTTATGACGTTTCTAAAGGACGCGTTATGATGACTTTCTTTCTTGGCATCATCGACACTGAGACTTCCACTCTTACCTACACAAATGCCAGTCATGAACCGCCCTTTCTCGTGAAGGGCAATGTTTCAACTCCAAAGAAAAAAGATTTAGTTCCATTGATGGAGGCCAACAACGCCCGGTTGGGCCAGGACCCCACCACGACTTACGAGCAAGTCCAAGTGCCTTTGGTCCCTGACGACTTTGTTCTCTTTTATACGGACGGAATCGCCGATATTCTCAACCCTGAGGGTGTCCCATTGGGCGAGCGCGAATTCCTTAAAGTCATTCTCAAATCATTCAATGAACACCGAGATCCAGAATACTTTGTAAATTCTCTGAATGCATCCTTGAATCACTATCGTGCTAACTCTGGACTCGTTGATGATGTGACCTTTTTCTGCGTCAAATACGGGAGGGCTTCCTAACGATGAAGAAGATCAAAGCCCTTATCGAACAATTTGCCAACATTGATCTGATTGAATTGCAGCACCATAAAGACACTGGCATTGAACCAGACAAAACCATTTTATATTGCGACAACTGGCCAGAGGGTGAAATCCTTGAAATGGCCGCACACGGTGAGTTCAAAACCTTTCTCAACAAGAATCCACGCAACTTTGAAGCAGAGCTCTTAACCGCACTCAAGATTCAAAGCAATCCCCATAAGTTTTTGCGTAATCCTATGCCCGCACTCTTCCAAGAGACACCCAATGTGCTCTTCCTGCCCTTTTATCGCAAAGAAGATAAGCATAGTCTCGTATCCATTTTAGACCCTTTCATGGCCCAAACAAATTCGCGCATCGTCCAAGAACATGGCCGAATTATTTTCGAAGAGCTCTTTATGAACGCCGTCTTTGATGCACCCGCCGAAGCTAAGAAACTTGGCTACTCGAGCAAAAAGAAACAATGCGAATTCACATTTGCTTATGATCAAGACAAAATGGTCATTTCTTGTTTTGACCCCTATGGTTCGCTCATCCCCCAAAAAATGGTGACCCGTATGCGTGACATCCATAATCACGGGACCAAGGACATCATCAATCTCGGTCAACGCAAGGGTGGAGCTGGAATTGGCTGCTCATTGCTCTATCAGTACTCCTCCACCATCGTCATTGTCGTTGAACCGGCAGTAGGCACACGAGTGACCTGTTCAATACCCGTTAAAATTAGCCAAAAAAACTTTTATACTTTAGGAAAGAATCTACAAATTTTTAACCTGACGCCCTCAGGAGGCCACCATGACAAATAATATAAAATTCACCAAGAACGGAGATCACCTTCTCGTTCAACTGAAGGGTTCGATCGATGAGGAAGTCAATTTTGCACCTGATCTTTTAAAAGGTGCGAACTTTTTTGTCTTCGATTTTGCCGATGTCAAAAGCATCAACTCTTGCGGTATCAGAGAATGGATCCGATGGCTCCTGCCACATACCAATGCAAAAGTTGTTTACCGCAATTGTCCTAAAATTATTGTTGATCAGATCAATATGGTTGACGGTTTTCTGCCTGCAACGGCGACGGTGGAGTCCTTTTATGTTCCATACTACTCGGAAGACACTGGTGAGGAAAAACACGTTTTATTTACCTATGGAAAAGACTATTCAGACCAGGGTGTTAACTTACCCACCAATGTTGTTGACTCCAAAAACCAACCAATGGAGATCGACGTGATTGAAAGCAAATACTTTCGTTTCTTACAAAAGAAAGTTAAAGCGGCCTAAGGGCAGGCCGCAAGCCTTCTATTCAAGATTCACAAGCTCTCTCTTGAGGACCACACGAGCCAACTGAGGCTGCAATTTGTAGTAGATTCTTTCAGATTTAAATAAGAGCCCCAAATAGGGCTCTTCACTTCCCAACCAAAGTTCCAACTCATCCCGATCACTCAATCGACGCCCACGAGAAAACACATACTTCTCATAGACCGCCTTGTACTCTTTTTCACCCATTTTCACGGTGACCGCTCGTATCTCCGATGCCGTCACCCCACTGGGCCGTTCCCCAAAGACCCAATTGACGCCCTTCTCACAAAAGCCCATAAACCGTTCTTGTCGCATCATCTTTTGAAAAGAACTCCGCCCTTCCTCAGGAAGCACTTCAATAACGTCTAATGTCCATGCCACTTGCTGATCTGTTTTTTTCACGATATTTTTTTGCAGGCTTCGTTGGGCCAGCAGAGTTTCCTCATTTCCCACAGTCATCGTTTGCACTTCCTCATGAATTGTGACTCGCTTTTCAACCTGAGTCTTGAGGAATTCCAGCCATTGCTGCTCGCACATCTTCGGTGTTGGTTTACTTGGGGGACCATTGGGACGTCCCTTGTTCGGGTCATCCCCTTTGGCAGGACGCCCTGGTTTTCTGTCTTCCTGACTACAAGAGGAGACTCCAAGAATCAGAAAAAAACATAGTCCCCAGATGCCTAAAATACTCCGATGTCCTCTCATTACCCCTCCTCAACAATCATTTCTCAAAAAAAGGCGCCTACTATGGTTGCCGTCATTAACGTGCAAATCGTTCCGCCAATCAATGCCTTAATACCTAATTGCGAAAGTGCCTTTCGCTGCCCCGGCGCCATCTGTGAAATCCCACCCACCTGGATACCAATCGAGGCAAAATTCGCAAAGCCACAGAGAGCGTAGGTTGCAATAATCAGAGAACGTTGATTTTCAAAGGCCTGTGCGGCTTTGAATTTTGCCAGGGTGCCATAAGCGTAAAACTCATTGAGAATTGTTTTTTCTCCTAAGAGTTGGCCAACCTTACCAATATCATTACCGTCAATACCAATGATCCAAGCCAAGGGCGAAAAAAGGTAACTGAGCGTTCCCTGAAGGGACCACATCGCCTCTGGCCCCACCACAAGGTGCCCTATTCCCTGTATTAAGCTGTTCGCCAATGCCATAACCGCCGTAAACACCAACAGCATGCCTCCAACGTTGACCGCCAAAGCAACCCCTTCCGTCGTTCCCACACAAAGGGCATCCACTGCATTGTATCCGCTCTGCACTTCCACCATAGTCAGTTTTGTCTCTAGACGATCGCGCTCGAGTTCGGGCTCTAAGAGTTTAGAAACTAAAATGGTGGCTGGCGCGGACATGATCGAAGCACAGAGCAAATGGGTGGCAAACAATTGCCGTTGTACGGGATCATCACCTCCTAAAAAACCAACGTAGGCGGCGAGGACCCCTCCCGCAATATTCGCCATCCCACCAATCATAACGCATAGAAGTTCTGAACGACTCATACCTGGAAGATAAGGTTTAATGAGTAAAGGTGCTTCGGTCTGTCCGAGAAAAATATTTCCCGCGGTCGATAAACTCTCGGCTCCCGAAAGCTTAATCCCCTTCGACATCACCCAGGCGCAGGCATAAACCACCTTCTGTAAAATTCCGAAGTAATACAATAAAGTCGTCAACGCCGAGAAGAAGACAATGGTCGGAAGAACTTGAAACGCAAAAATGAAACCCATGGATTTTGTATCCACCAAATTACCGAACAAGAATGAAGATCCCTCGTGAGTGTAATCTAAAACTTTCACAAAGAAACTCGAGACGAAATCAAAGATCGTAACCACACCTGGAACTTTGAGAACGAAAAATGCAAAGAGCACTTGTAAACCAAGCGCATATAAGGTTTCGCGCCAACTTATTTTTTTTCGATGAGAACTCAGTAAAACACAGAATAAAATCAATAACGAAATGCCAAGAATCGCTCTCACTATTGCCACAGGACCCCCTGGAACAACCCTAACACGAAGGTCTTACCGGAACAACTCATCGCTCAGATCCACCGGCTGGACTTAAGTAGATGTTGGTGGTTTTTCCAATCGACAGTCGCTCACAAACTGTGCTGTCATAAATAAAAGCCCTTGGTGGCAGAAAGAGGACCAAAAGCCTATGAGCGCTAATCCAATCCCAGTGAGTTCTAGTCAGTCCGCTTTTATTT
>JBILOD010000318.1:0-5224 GCA_044374645.1 Pseudobdellovibrionaceae bacterium
TTAAACAGCGTTACGATGATGGGGTCAGCTCGATCCTGTTGGTCTCGCCGCCGCCGGGGCAATTCAGCTTCACGGCTGCCGAGGCCTGCGCGATTCGAAGATGGTACTCTTACACACAATCGGAGCTTCAGGATTTTCGTGGTACAAGTTCAAGCTTTGACCTGGTTCATCCAGTGTCACTGGGAAAAAACCGCGTGGGTATGGCCAATGTCCTTGATCTCAATTGTGACGAAATCGCTTGGCGCGTCGATCCCCACGAAATCAAAAAACAAATGGACCAAGCACCTTGGGCCTTTGGTAAAGATCAAGGTGGCCAACTGAGTTTAGCCTTTACCTTTACTTATGTAGATGCAGAGGCCTCCCGTTTTGGCACTTACGATCCACAGGCTGTGTTGCGGCTGCGAACCGCGGTTGACAAATATTTGAAGCCCAAGATCCCTACGGCGAAAATGGCGTGGGTGGGGCCCGCCGATTATCAGTGGTATGTTTTGCAAGGATTTCAGTTTTCAAAAATTGTAAATCTGGGAATGTTGATTCTTTTATTATTGAGTCTTCGCTGGCTTTTTGGAACTTGGAAAGCTGGATTTCTATATGCCATATCGCTCCTCATCTGTGCCATTTGGGTGTTCGGGGGTAAGGGTCTGTTGGGTTCGAGCTTCGATGTGCTTTCCACGGGGCTCTTTCTCATTCTTGGTATTAGCTCACTCGAAGATTTTGTTTTTCTTTGTGGCGAGCAAATGCGAGGGCGTTCATGGCGCCGCGCGGTTATTACGATGATTGTTCCAAGTTTTTTTACGTCTTTGACGACGATCATTGGATTTCTTTCTCTTTACGTATCTGAAATGGAGGCGGTTCGACGTCTCGGTGTATGGGCTGCTTTTGGCACTTTGATGGAATGGGTGATTGTCATCATCATGATACCCTGTGCGCTGAGAGAGTTTCGTCATCTCAAGAGGTGGGTCGAGCCAGCCCGATCTCATTGGTTTTTTCAGCTCGAAAAAATTGCGGCACGCAATCCTGGCCGTCGGTGGACACTCGCCAGTCTTCTGGTTTTTCCAATGCTTTTTTGGGCCGTGGGGCGCCTTGATTTTAACGAAGCACCCCACAGGTTGTTTCCGAATTCCCATGACTACTCGGTTGGGCTCGATCGATTGCAATCGACCAAAAATTGGATTGGAACTGTTTCGCTGATTTTTGATCAAGAGGTTCCAATCGAAAAAGCAGAGCAGGTGGTGGGACAGCTCCGTTCATCTCCGTTGGGCGCTCAACTGATCGCCGCACACCACAGTCCTATATCTCTCCTCAGTTGGCTGGCGGAAGGTGAGCACTACACCGAACCAGAGCTTTTGGCCATGCTCAAATACAGTTCGATTTATAAACTCATGGTCGATGAGGAAGGACGAATTCGAATTCTTCTCTTTATTAATGATGTTGCCATTGAGGCGATCAACGGTCTTAAAAAACAAGCCAGCCAAATTTGCCAACAAACAGGATGTCATCTTGGCGGAGAACTCGTCGCTTACGCCCAGTTTGCCGGTTACGTACCGAAGACTTTGTTTGAAAGCCTGGGAGCCAGCCTTATCTTGGTGGCGATTATTATAACGTTTCTTTGTTTCGCTTTTGGTAAACAAAAAATATTGTTGAGTATGTTAATCTCATCCTTTTGGGGGCCTATTGTGATGATTGTCATTATGGGTTTTACAAGGACCACACTGGATTTTTGGCGAAGTCTCTTTGCCAGCATTCTTGTTGGTCTCGCTGGTGATAATGGAATTCAATTTCTTTTCGCCTCTCGTAAAAAAGACCTGGCCGAGGGGATCTCTGAACGCGGTGGTTCTTCTGTGGTAACGAGTGGAATCATGGCATTGACGGCGTTAGTCTATTTGGGATCGTATTTCAACCCACCCAAAGCCTTTGGGGTGATTTTATGTTTGGGGTTACTTGCTTGTTTAGTCGGTGATCTTTGGCTGTTGCGGGGGTACTTGGATCTCGCGTCCTTCGACTCATTTTCAAGTTCTCAGATCAAATCTTTTTTGCAACGTTGGACTCCGGTTCGCTTGCGTTCATTGTTGAAGGCACGGTTTTAGGTAAATAGGTTCCGCTGAAAAAGGCCAACGTCGTCCCTCGTGAGCCTCGCGCTGTTGGCGCAACTCACTCGGGTGTCTTCGCCCCCTCTCTCACTCAACGTGGGCACCCCTTCACAGAGGGGAAACCCCGCCCTGCCTACGCTTCGTTCGATTTGAAGCTTACCGCCTTGAATTTGGCTCTTTTTCAGCAGAATCTAGCTATTCCAAAAATAGCTATTTACCTCTTTTACAAGATTATAAATCGCTTGGGCATCTCGCGCACATTCAGTCACTTTGGCAAAGGGCAATTCGATTTTCTTTAGTTGGTATTCAACGTGAAACTCCTGAGGTTGATCAGTGCATTGCCCAAGGACCACTAAACTCGGACAAAGCTTTTGCGCCTCTTTCAACTTTTTTTCAGGGATGAACACCAAGCTTTGAAAATCTCCATGATCGCCCATCCACAACATGAGCGGGTGAAGGTGGTTTTGGTCACAAAAAAGTGATGCTTTTTTATCAATCAGGTTGGGATTCCATTTTAGGTCGTAACCAATGCCATTGAGTCGTGCCACAATGTAAAGGCACGAGGCCAAACCATCACTGGTGTCAATGGAAGCGCGCAAAAGTGGACGAAGAGTCTGGATGACCGAGGGTTTAGGGCACGGACGGAAATTAGATTCAGGAAAATCCGTTTCAGGTTTTTGTAACAAGTAGCGATAGGCGATACAAGGTCCGGCACCAGTGCGGCCCTTTTCGGTGACGGCTACGTAATCACCAGGCTTAACTCCTAAGCGTGTGAGGGGTTTTTTAGATGAAATTCCAAAAATTGTGGAAGTCATCACATGATCGCCAGAATAGCCCGAATCGCCTCCCAAGAGCGGAACGCCACCGGCGCGCAGTGCCGCATTTGACCCACGATAGAATTCTTTTTTGATTTCTTCTGATGTTCCGAATTTCCATTGCGTGGAGAGCAGTAGCCCCAAGGGTTTCGCACCCGTGACGGCCAAATCAGAAATTGACGACATAACAGTCATCCAGCCCCACAAGTAGGGGTCTTTATAAAGCTGAATGGAAATCTCTTCACCGACGGAATCAGTGGAACTACAAAAATAAGATTTATTTAGCTTTACGATTTCACAATCAGATTCAAAAACACGGTTGAGTTGATTCTTCGAGCGAGGTGATTTTTGCGTTAAGCTTAGGACTTCTTGAAACTCGCGGATGTGACTCATGGTTTTGCGTTTTGTGCTTTTCATTAAGTCACTGTAGCTGTCGAAAATATAGGTGACAAGCCATTACCATGCTCGGCCTCTTCAAAGGCGACCCTTTCCCAAAAGAGTGACGACTGAATCCTAGGGGCCGTCATAGGTGCCAAAAGAAAAATTCCGCTTGCCACTTTTGTCGTAATACATCGTAAAAGGGGTTTGATCCTTTGGATTGAGTCCCAAAATCAGAGAGTCCTGACCTTTGTTCTTGAAGATCAGTAAGGGTGATTCACCTGGTCCGAAAGAACGCATAAGTTGGGTCATTCTTTGATCTTTGTCTTGTAGTCCAACAAATGCTGTTCCATCGGGATAGAGGCCCGCATTCAATCTAACTTTTTGAGCCTCATCAAAAAACCATATTCCCGGCTGACCGTCTTTACCCAAACCGACCTGGATTCTTACTTTGCCATTGGCATCAATGATACTCAACTCTCGAGCTAGAACCGCTCCTTGATCTGAGGCTGCAAAGGCTTTTGACACTGCGTAGTTTTCAATTAAATGGAACAAGGCTGCACCTAAGAACCCAAGAAGAACAACTTTTATTTGATTCATAATCGACCCCTTTAGGTCATTGCACCATATCCAAGGGTTTGAGTAAACTTCGGACTCAATAATCGATTTGGAGTAAGTAGATCCTTGGGGTCAGTCCCGGAATGAGGCAAAAAGCGTTTCATAGATGTATTGGATGCAGGGATGTTGAATTTGAATTCTGGTCCGGCGTCAATGTGCGCTAAAATAACTCGTATATGCAAACAATTATTGTTGTGGTCTTAATGAGTCTGTTCTCGGCCCTTGGATGGTCGTATGGGTTAAGTAAAGATTTAGGAGATATTTATGCTGAGACCCGCTTAGTGGTTACGGTGTATCGCTTTAAAAACATCAATTACTGTGTCGAGATCAAAGATGAGCCTAAGATCAGTCAACAAAGTATGGAATTGCAAACCGAATTAGCGCTGAAAGTTTGGTTAGAACCACTTAAAGCGCTGGGGATCGAAGATGTGACAATCACTAAAATATCATGTAGCTCAAATGAACTCGATCTACGAGTGCTTATTGGAAAATATGGCGGTAATTCTAAAAATAATTTTTTTGCGTACTATGACTCGACTCTCGATAAGACGAGGTATTACTCAAATATTGTTTTGAATACAGAGTTTGTTGATGAAATCGCTGGTGCAGGTCCTCAGAAAATTGTGAATACCCAAGATCTCTTAGGAGAGAAGACATTATCTAAGTTCCAAGAGACCTTGGAGGAATTAATTAAAATGCAGGTGAGTCATCAAGTCGCTGCCGCGAAATTTGGAGTCAAACCCTTGCAGATTTACTATTCCAGTTTTCCGATTTTACTCCATGAGTTAGGTCATGCTTTTGGCCTTTGTGACACCTATAAACCTAAGAGCGATGAATTCAGAAAGTTTATTGATTGCTCACCGGAGTATATGAATCGGAATCATCCTGACTCCGTCATGAAACAAGGGCTAAAGTTTAATCTTTATGACGATGACAAAGCTGCTATTACTGAAATTTTCAACTCCTTCAAAGGTAAAATAAAACCAGCCTATAGCGTCCCTAAAAACTGACATTAGCTAAAGGCAACTAATAGCGCCGGTTGAACCATTGCGAAGGGTGTAGCAAAGAGTGCCATCATAGACCTTGCGCTCCACTGTGAATCGATAGCCTTCGGAATCAAACTCAAAGACTTTTGTTTCAGGGGGAGTTACAACTGCAGATCGTACGCTCATATTGCGTTTACATGAAAGGTCACCGTTATTGAGTAATCCTTGAGGTTTCCATATATGGCAAACAAACTGACCGTCATCGAGTTTAAAGACAACGCCACCAAGAGAGGTATCGACGGGTTGAAACGATGGATCTGAGGCCATGGCAGCAGAC